>JAYWCS010000333.1:0-4618 GCA_043780315.1 Bacteroidota bacterium
GCCAGGTGCTTACAGGACCCGTAGAAATATCGATAAAAGTAAAATTGTTTTTTTGTCCGCAGGGCGAAGAAAATTTGAATCCTGCCAGCGGCGGATTCACCGTAATACTATGTGAAAGAGTATCCCAGCATCCGTTCTTATAAGCCTTCAATTGGACATTAAATATCCCTGGTTTAAGATAAGAATAGGAGGGATTTTCCTGAGTAGACGTATTGCCATCGCCAAAATCCCAAAACCACTGATCCGATGTGCCGACGGGCGTTTGATCTGTAAATTGAATGGGACTTTTTACGCATGCAGTTGGCGGAACGAAACTAAAAGCCGTAAGAGGTTTAGTCGTGCCGACTTTCACGATACCTGAATCCGTAGCCTGACAACCCCCATTGGTAGTAATCGTAACGTAGACTTTATAAATACCCGCAGCATACGTTTGAGGAGGAGGAATTGCCGCATTGGACGTATTGCCGTTCCCAAAAATCCAACTGTAAGAGGCTACGCCATCAACGGCATTGGCTGTTGCAGAAGGCGTAAATGTATAGGGCCCACATCCATAAGCGGGCAGATTGCTGAGTTTTACTGTGGGGGTATTAATTTTTACGACCAAGGTATTTGCCGAAGTACAACCTCCCGCTGAGCCGGTCGTGAGGGTTACCGTAAAATTATTGTAGGAAGTAAAAGTATGGGGCGGCGGATTTTGCACAAAGGCATAGGTACCGTCACCAAAACTCCATGACCAGGAAGTGGCGCCGGCGGTTGTGTTCGTAAAGGCGCTGGTGAGAGGTGGTTTACAGCCGACAATATTTGTACCCGTAAACGTGGTCGTTGGCTGATTGACAACGTGAATATTTTTTGTCTGTGTACCGGAACATTTTGGAAAAGTATTTGTGAGGGTAACAGCATAGGTTCCCGGTGCGAAATAAGTGTATTGACCATCCCTGGTAACCACTGCCGGTCCACCACTAAAATAATTCCAGCTGGAGCTATTTGGTAACGGCGACGAAATATTTTTGAAATTTACAAGAGCGCCCACACAAACAGAATCCGGCATATTGAAATCTGTTAAATTTCCGGTAGAAGTGATATTTACTTTTAATGGTAGTGTGTCGCTGCAACCCTGGTTACTGGTGACCGCCAGGGTAGCTGTATAATTACCGGCGATGGTATAATTATGAGAAGGTGAAATGGTATTGTCTTTAGGTGAACCATCACCAAAGTCCCATAGATAACTTAAAATTGTCGGTCCGGTACTGGTATTCACGAAGTTTGCGGTAACCGGTAACGTACAGCTGCTATTTAATGTGTTACTGAAATTTGGAACCACCAAACCACTCAGCGTGATTGCCTTCTGCACATTTTTAATCTGGGCCGATCCCTGACAACCAAAATTATTTTTTACGTATAGCGTGACCGGAAATGAACCTTGAATGGTAAAACGGTGATTCGGACTCGCCGCCGTATCCTGCGTCCCATCTCCAAAACTCCAGGAATAACTTTTAATCGTCGCACCGGTTCCTGCCGTGGAAGAATTCGTAAAGAGCACATACGTTGGTGCGCAACCGGTTGTTTTATTCTGGGTAAAATCTGCCGTTGGAGAAGGATTTACAGTGATTTGAGTAGTGACGGGTGAACTATTTCCACTGGCATTTTTAGCTATTAGCGTAACTATGTAAATACCCGGATTATTAAATATGACTGCCGGATTTTGCATTGTGCTGGATGACGGCGCTCCACCAGCGAACGTCCAGCTCCACCCGGTTGGGGAATTGGTGCCGGATGCATTAAAAGAGACAGCTAATGGAGGACATCCCGAAATAGGTGAAGCCGTAATAGAGGCAACCGGAACCTGGGCATATCCCGCGCAAACAAACGTAAGGGTCGTAAGGGTTAGTAATAATAGTTTTCTGATAAACACGGATAGAGATTTAGGTTGAGTTACAACAGTTGCTTTCAGGGGGTAGTTATCCGGATTGGCAGATGATATTTTTGACGGGAATATCTTGTCTACGGCGTATATAACGTGCAAGCGGGTTCAAAATTGTTAATAGGTAGAAACCGTGATGAAATAAAATGAGTCCGTGGTGCCCAACTAAGTGTTTACCACTAGTGATCCCACCGGAAACCGCCAAAATCAGTTTTTGTGGAGATTCAGGATATTATAAGAGGTGTCTACCGAAGTTTTCGCTGCCACAGAATCCGGATAGCTGTCCGTAATTTTCCAGAGATGATTCAAGAGATTTAGGGGCTCGGCAGCGGAAGGAAAATTGGAGAACATAGTTTTTGCCGAGACATCGGCGGTCCATGTGCCATTGGTTTGTTGCCCGTTACGCGAACCGGTTACGGTTCCATTATTATTAAACTGAAAAACATAACCTGCAAAACTGTCTGTTCGGTTGATCGTCTGATGATCCAAATATCCGGTAACCCGCCAGGTGCCAACTGTAATCAGCTTGACCAATGCATTTTGTTCCTGCTGCTGAATATATTTTTTACACGACAAAGAGGTGATGAGCAGGATACTTAAATAAACACAGCGCAGGATAATTTTTTTCATAGGTCATTGCGGATTGAACTCCTAAAATTCGTAAATCTTTCCAAACTTATCAAGCAAATAGTCCAAAAAATACTGAACATTCAGCTTTTCTCCCGTTATCTGAAGGCAAATTTCTTCGCTATTCCATATACGGCCGGAAGCATGAATTCGTTGCCTCAACCAAGCCAGCAGCGTCCCGGTATTTCCGGATTCCATTTTCTCTTTTAACTGCGGATCTGTTTTATTAACGGCAGCATAGAATTGAGCGGCATAAAAACTACCCAGACTATAAGTCGGAAAATACCCGAAACTGCCATGGCTCCAATGAACATCCTGCAGGCAGCCCCGTTGGTCGTCGGGCACATCCACTCCCAGATATTTTTTATACTGTTCGTTCCAGCATGCCGGAATATCGGCGGTTTTCAGATCACCCTGAATCAACTTTTTTTCTATCTCATAGCGGATCATTACATGAAAATGATAGGTGAGCTCATCCGACTCCGTCCGGATCAGCGAGGGAGCTACTTTGTTAATCGCTCTATAAAAAGTTTCTTCAGATATGCCGTTAAATGCTTCTGTAAAAAGGGCACTCGCCGCAGGATAATGATATTTCCAGAAAGCCCGGCTTCTGCCCACGTGGTTTTCCCATAAGCGTGACTGGGATTCATGAATACCCAACGAAGCGAATTCTCCAGAAGGCAATCCATATTCCAATTCAGGCAGTCCCTGCTCATACAGACCGTGACCGGTTTCGTGGATGCAACTGAATATCATACTGCTGAAATCATGTTCATCGATCCGGGTGGTAATACGAACATCGTATTTGTTAAAGCTCGTACTGAAAGGATGACTCGAAAGATCCTGTCGCCCTGCTTCAAAATCGAACCCCAGCGATTGGATTACCTGCACTCCGAAATCCCATTGTTTTTTTTTATCGAAATTTCTCAGGAGAAAGCGATTGTCCGTGACCGGCGCCGCCATAATTTTTTCCAGTATGCTGCCCAGCTTCGGACGCATATCAGAAAAAAGTTTATCAATCATTTTTACGGTAGAGCCTTTTTCAAATTCGTCCATGAGCGCATCGTACGGATGATCTGTATATCCTAGGATATCAGTTTCCTGTTTTTTTAATTCTACCACTTCGCCCAGTTCTTTTTCAAAAATGGGAAAAGAATTTTCTTTCTTTGCGCGATTCCATGCATCAAAACTTTTAGATACGGCCTCACTCATTTTTCTGACAAAAGCGGATGGATATTTTTTCTGTTTTTCAAAATCTTCCGTATTCAGCAAAACATTTTTTCTTTCAGTATCAGTCAGTCCGGATTCATTTAATAGCGATTTTAATAACGAACCGAGTTTGTCGGAGGTAGCCAGTTCATGGGTCATTTCCGAAACGGTGGCAATCTGCTGAGCCCTGAATCCCGCCCCTTTGGTAGGCAGGTAAGTCTCCTGATCCCACTGCATCAAAGCCAGTGCAGCCCGCAGGTCGCAGAGTTTGCGCATATGCGCTCTGTATGATTCGTACAATTCCTTACCTGTCGCTATTTTTAACATATTCAAAGCGTCTGATGAAAATTCTGTTTTATTTCTACGGCAAGATAACAGAGATTTGTCCTAATTTTTACCACATGAACCCGAAATTTCTACCGCTTTTGTTCTTTGTTGTTTATTTTTTACCGACGGTTAGTTCGGCTCAGAAAATAGATTCGATGATGCGGGTATATTCTGAAAAATATCCGCAGGAAAAGCTTTATCTGCAATTTGATAAAAAAGCATATAACCCCGGTGACCGGATCTGGTACAAGGCCTATCTATTTACCGGCTTCGATCCTTCTCCCTATAGTAAAAATGTTTATACAGAAGTTTACGATGCCTATGGGAACCTGATTCTACGTAACACATCGCCTGTTTTTCAATCGATGGCCGCTGGTAGTTTTGATATACCGGTTGCATTTTTAGGTACCCGTTTGCATATTCGCGCCTACACCGCCTGGATGCTCAATTTCGATACCAGTTTTGTGTTCACCAAAGACTTTCGCGTTACCGGGCAGGCCAATGATTCATCCGCTGCTGCCATAGCGCCGGTTA
>JAYWCS010000334.1:0-4280 GCA_043780315.1 Bacteroidota bacterium
ACTGCAAAAAAAACAACGGGTTCCGATACTTCCGCTTCCCTGCATTTGGAAAAAATTGTTATTAGCGACAGCCGGCTGGTCTATAATGACCTCTCGATACCGATGCAGATTCAGGCCAACCATATGTTTTACGAAGGCACAGGCGACCTGAGTAAATCTGTTTTTGATCTGACTTCGCATATTCAAACGGATTCAGTCACTTTCACGTTTGACAATAAAGCATATGTCAAACGAAAGGCGATCGACGCTAGTCTGGTTACCCGCATCAACACCCAGACGCTGGCTTTGATTTTCCAGAAAAATCTGGTTAAAATGAACAAGCTCAACCTGGTTTTCAACGGAACCCTGAACTTCCTGAAGAACGGATACGAAATGGATTTTAAACTGAGTTCCCAGAAGGCAGATCTCTATCAGCTGGTTACCATTTTGCCTCCCGAATATCTGGACTGGTTGCGTGAAACGACCGTGAAGGGAAATGTAAACCTGGAAAGCACCCTAAAAGGAAAATATATAGCTTCCACCGGAGAGATGCCCGATTATCAGGTGAAACTTCATATTCAGGATGGTTATATTTCTTTTAAAGAAGCCAAGCTCCCCCTGAGTCAACTCAATGGTGATGCTAATTTGGTCATTCCCGCACTGGATCCGGAGCAATTACAAGTGCAACTGGATTCGATTGCTTTTCATATTGACAAAGATTTTTTTAGGGCTCATTTTAAAATGACCGGTTTGAGTGAACCGGAAATAGAAGGTGCCGCTGAGGTAGAAATGGATTTGCAGAATCTCAAAAAAGCAACCGGGATCAGCCAGTTGGATATGGCCGGCCAAATCAAACTGCACCTCAACACCAAGGGAAAGTATGCGAAAAAAGTAATTAAAATTTCTCTTAGAAATAAAGATACAGTGATCGCAAGTATACCCGCCTTTGATGTTTTATGTAGTCTTCAAAACGGCTATATAAAATATTACAAAGTTGCCCAACCAGTTAATAATATTTTTTTAAATATGCATGCCAGCTGTGCCGATTCGGACTATCGTCATGCCTATTTCCAGATCGACAGCCTGCATGCCGCCGCGCTAAATAATTTTATTGAAGGCAACGGTATTGTGCATGCTTCCAGGGATTTTCCTTTTGATATGCGGTTAAAGGGATCCATTAACCTGGCGGAGATCCGTCAGATTTATCCATTGGACAGCCTCACTATTTCCGGTTTGCTTCATTTTGATTTGAACAGTGCAGGAAAATATGCACCGGATCATCACCTCTTTCCAAAAACAGATGCCCATTTCTCGCTTAAAAACGGAAATATTCAAACCAAATATTATCCGCATCCGATTGAGAAAATAAATATTGAAGTTGCCGCACAGGATGCCCAAAGTGATTTAACCAGTTTGAATATTTCTATACACCCGGCTTCCCTTGTTTTTGAGGGAAAACCATTTCAGTTTGATGGAACATTTAAAAACTTTTACGATCTGAATTATAACTTGTCTGTCAACGGAGAAATCGATTTGGGGAAAATTTATCAGGTATTCGCCCGGAAAGATATTGGAGTGACCGGTTTTATAAGGGCGCACGCAGCATTCAAAGGAAAACAAAGTGATGCGAAAAATCAGCATTATGATCTGCTGCATAATTCCGGTACGCTCGTTGTCAATAACCTAACGCTCACGCAAGAACTTTTTCCAAAACCATTCCTCATCCGGCAGGGCGTTTTTCGGTTCGCGGATGACAAAATGTGGTTCGACAGCTTCCGTGCCGTATACGGAAATTCCAATCTGCAACTGGATGGATTTGCTGAGAATGTGATCAATTATATTTTGGGAATGCATGAAATTTTAAAAGGGAATTTCAACCTGAAATCAAAAAATATTGACTTAAATGAATTTGCTGTTTATGCAAGTTCGGCTCCTGCTACGCCAGCAGGAACATCTGCATCCGGAGTGATTATGATACCGGCGAATCTGGACCTGGCATTCAAAGCAGATGCGGAAAAAGTTTTATACAATGATGTCGTACTGTCGCATTTTACAGGCGGACTCAATATCAATCCGGCAGGCATTCAGGTTACGGAAACGAATTTTGAAATGATTGGTTGTCAGGTGACGTTGGACGGAAAATATGCCCCTATCAGTATGCTGCGCGCAAGTTTTGATTATCATCTGGTGGCCAAAGATTTTGATGTACAGCGGGCATACAAGGAAATTAAATTGTTCCATGATCTGGCCAGTTCAGCAGCTCACGCTTCCGGCATCATTTCTTTGGACTATACCTTGAGCGGGAAATTAAATGAAAAGATGTATCTCATTTACCCTTCGCTGGTCGGATCGGGTGTGCTGAGTGTAAAGAAAGTAAAATTCAATGGTTGGAAATTGTTTAACGCGGTGAGCAGTCAGTCACAGAAAACGGAATTGAAAGATCCGGATCTGTCAAAAATAGATCTGAAGTCTTCGATAAAAAATAATCTCATCACGATACAGAAACTCAAATTCAAAACCGGCGGAATGCGTATACGCTTTGAAGGACAGACTTCATTTGATAATCGGGTGAACTTTAAAATGCGTATCGGGCTTCCCCCCCTGGGTATCATTGGTATTCCGATTCGGGTTACAGGCACTTCGGATATTCCAAAAATAAAAATGAGCAGCTCAGAGAATGATCCGTTACAGGAGAAAGAAGATCTACCGTAAAACAGCGAATACCCGGAACTACCGGAACTGAACAAGACTAGGTTGCGTTAAGGCGAAAATCGGAAAGTTGAAAGCGGTTACCGAAGTAATGAAAATAAAAATGCCTTTCGGGCCGTACACAGAAGGAAAATGCCGGTCCACAATGGGCTGATAGCTCGCCGAAATCTGTATTGTATTAAAGGATAAATTTTCATTTCGGATCTGACATCCCGCAGTGAATCCGGAATAAAACGGACTCTTCAGGATAGATTCCTTTTGCGATGCCAGCAGAGAAGCCTGCATCTGGAGATAAAAATTAAATTTAAATCCATAGATGCTGATCGGACTGTAATAGTTGGTTTGCGCGCTGAAACTGAGTCGTTGATAATTATTAAATTGTGTATAACGGTATCCAAAAATTCCGTTTTCCCGGTTAATATTTACAGGTTTGTACAAGACCGGATTAAAACAGATGATATAGTCTGCATGCAGGAATTCACGCAATTTGGGTCCTTTCAGCGTAAAAAGATTACTGTAATAATCTGTCTGGATATGAAGCACTGCATCCTGTGATTGTTGTTTAAGCCAGAAACTACCCAAAGCCAGGTTGGCACTGATCAGATTTTTTCCCGGTAACCAATATTTCTGCGCTTTAAATCCAGTATATGTTCTTTTTAATCCGACCCAGCCATCCAGCGCATAGCTCATCGAATAAGAGTACCCCATGGGTATATCCTCTGTTCTGCCGAATCCGAAAAAATAATTGGTTTTAAAGAAGTCCTGATGGTAAAAAACCACCTGGCCAATAATGTTATGGTGCGAATTATAATTCGGATTCCGGAGAAGCGTATCCTGCGAGGGCGAAGTAGTGAAATCCATATTATAACTCCGGAGTTCAATACCAATATTTGGTTTCGTGCTGTTGTAACCGTTCTTTTTAAACTGGTTCGTAAAATTATAACCTCCCCACAAGTCCACGAGGTTGTAGGCATAATTTCTATAAACGGAATCCGGTAAATTGAAAATATTTATCGAGCGGTTAGCCGAGAGCGTTAGTCCGCCGGTGAATGAGGCCCAGGTACTGTACAGGGGCCGGTTAATTGTGAGAAACGCTGACTTCTCGTACTGACCGGTATCTGCGTCTATCCGGTCGTTCAATATCGTATAGCCGACAGACACATCTGCGAAAGACCCGCCCGCATTGTATTTGGTATAGCTGGCACCCGTTCGCCAATTGGGTCTGTACTGATTGTCCCAACTAAAACCAAAGGCCGCTTTTTGACCTGCTCCCAAGATATTAGTATTGAAAATATTGGCGGCCGCCTGTGTATTACTGAAAGTGGAAATGCTTCCTCCGTATTCAAATACATCCTTCGTTAAAACAACAATATCGATGGAATCGTTGGAAGAATAACTGTTGATTACATAAATACGCGCATCCTGAATGAAAGGAAGTCGCCGCAGATATCGTTCATTGTCGACTAATTTATATGGATTGACGGTATCTCCTTCACGGAAAAACAAGGACTGGCGAATCATCCAGGTTTTAGTATCGTAGTGCAGCCGGTTTGAAAAACGTACCAGTTTGGAAGCGACGACGAAAGTATCTT
>JAYWCS010000335.1:0-21215 GCA_043780315.1 Bacteroidota bacterium
CTCTTTTTGAGTTTGCCATTCTGCAGTCATTCACAGACTCCCCTGTTGAATAGTTATCCCGCAGCCGCCGCCACGGTATACCTGGATTTCAATGGCGGCGAAATAAACGGGACGTTATGGAATGAGCAGGGAAAAATCGTAGCGGCCCCTGCCGGCTTATCCCCTGCCTCCATCACCTGGATACATAAAATGATTGCAGCCCATTTCAATTTATTCAATCTCAATATTACCACCGATCCGGCGATGTATGAAAGGGCGCCATTGAAGCAGCGGGCCCGAATTATTATTACAACGGATGGGAGCTGGTACGGACCTGTTACGGGTGTGGCAGCCATTGGCTCTTTTGCCTGGGGCGACGATACACCGGCCTGGGTATTTATGAATCAGCTGTCGGACAATCCCTCGTTCATCGCGGCGGCCGCTACGCACCAAATTGGCCATACGCTGGGATTACAACATCAATCCGTTTATGACTTGTATGGTATCATGATCTCCGAACTCAGTGGCGGAGAAAACAATATATTTTCTAATGAAGCTCCGCTGATGGGCATTCCGTTTTATAAAACGGCGGACTGGAAAAATGGAACATCCGCTACCGGTGCACACGATATCCAGCGTGACACCGCCTGCATCGCCGGCGCACCCAATTATATCGGGTATCGCAAAGAAGGTCTCGCACTGGTTTCTATCGATGGATTTGTTAAAGTCGAACACCAGGACGCGCGTTCACTGGCTCTCAGCAGTTCCGGAAATTACAGCTACCGGTTGTTCGATATCAGCGGGCGATTACTCACGCAGGGTAATCTGAAAACTGGTTACAATGAAATCCCGACAAATCCGGCGTCTACCGGGGTTTTAGTGCTGCAATGGTCGGGTAATTCCGTATCCGGATCCCAAAAAATCATTCATTAATAACATATATTTTTTTTGATGACTCGTTTTTTCGGTAAATTCGAAAAACCGATTAGCATATGTTATGGAGAAAATTTAACGGCGACCTCATCGAACTTCCAATTGCCCGTGCAGTTGAAAATGCCATCCGGCGCGAAACAAAAAATGGATTTCATCTGAAAGTGTGTATTGGCACGGACTCCCAGGTGAAAGGACCCGAAACAGAATTTGCTACTGTCATTGTTTTTTTGCGTGAAGGACATGGTGGCTTCATGTTCATTCATAATGAAAAAACAAAAACACGTTACAGTATCAAGGAACGTATGCTGGTAGAAGTAGCCAAAAGTATCGAGATTGCGTATGAACTCTGTCCCCTGTTTACCCTGTATAATGTAGATATGGAAGTACATGCCGACATCAACACGAACCCGCATTTCAAGAGCAACGATGCGTTAAAAGAAGCGATGGGCTATATTTTGGGAATGGGCTTTGCATTTAAAGCTAAACCGGAAGCCTTTGCCAGTAGCAGCTGCGCCAATAAAGTGGTGAATTAGTTTCTTTACTTCGCTGTCGTCTTCCAGTCCTCATTCATCTCTCCGATTAATCGGAGTATATCCCCCCGACCCGTTTTCTTTTCTGCACTCGTAACAAAATGGCGAGGCAGGAACTGCCAGGTCTCGCGCATTTTTTCCAGAAAACCCTTGACGTTGGCTGCCACGGTACGCTGATTTTCCTTGTCGGATTTTGTAAAGATCAGCGTAAAAGGAATCTCCCATTTTCCGAGCCGGTCGGCGAACTCCAGATCCAATTTTTGTGGTGCGTGGCGACTGTCGATCAGCAAAAAAACATGGGCCAGCGTTTCTCTTTTTTTCAGAAAATCTTCAATCATGATCTCCCATTTCTTACGTTGGGAAATAGAAACTTTTGCAAATCCATATCCCGGCAAATCCACCAGCCACCATTTCGAGACAACCCGTTTTTCATCGATTGTTTCAATGGTGAAATGATTAATCAGCTGGGTTTTGCCCGGTGCCGCCGACGTCTTGGCCAGTTTGTCGATATCGACGATCATATTGATCAGCGAGGACTTTCCGACATTACTTCTTCCGATGAAAGCATATTCCGGCAGGTCGGTAACCGGGCAGTCGTTATAAGACGGACTACTGATAACATATTTTGCTGAACGGATCTCCATGCCTGCAAGGTATGAATCCCCCGGGAACGATTCCATCCCTATATTTTTATGCATTGAATGGTGGGAACAGATTAATTTTACAGGCCATGCCCGAATATCAGCACGATACTGTCGTACCATTTAAAGATTCTGCTGTTTCCAAGAAAGAACAGGTCGCAGAAATGTTCAACAAAATCGCTTTTCGATATGACTTTCTGAATCGTTTCCTCAGCGGGGGAATCGATCGGAACTGGCGGAGAAAGGCCATCGGGGAACTACTTTCTCTACATCCAAAAACCATTCTCGATGTAGCCACGGGTACCGGGGATATGCCCATCCTGTTGGTGAAACTTTTAAAACCAACCCGTATTGTGGGCATTGATATTTCCAACGGGATGCTGGATCTCGGGCGGCAAAAAATCACCAAACGTAATCTGGATCCGATCATCAGTCTCCAAACCGGCGACGCCGAAGCCATTCATTTTCCGGATGCTTCTTTTGATGCAGTGACTGTTTCTTTTGGCGTGCGAAATTTTGAAAATCTTGAAAAAGGACTCACAGAAATGCTGCGCGTATTAACACCGGGTGGCAAACTGGTGATCCTCGAGTTCTCCAGACCACCCAAAGGATTTTTTCTTCCGATCTATAAATTGTATCTCCGTTTTATTGCGCCCCGTATTGGTAAACTCGTCTCGGGAAACCTGGATGCTTATAAATACCTGAATGATTCGGTGAATGCTTTTCCGGAGGGCGATATCTTTATCGGTATACTCAAAAAAACAGGTTACCAGCATACCTACTTTAAAAAACTCAGTCTGGGCATATGTACGATTTACTGCGGGGGCAAATAAGAGAGAACCAGCCGGTTAATGCAGAGAAGTTATTACCCCGTTCGCCGGCAATTATTCCCTGTTTTCATCGTTCTTTTGAGGCTATTCAGCGGGATTGATCATTTTTTTGTGCTCGGGTTGTACCTTACACACTCATTTAAAATTGTAAGTTATTGATTGATTGTTACTTATGGGCTTACTACACTTAAGGTATTATAAAAAAAGACTATTCCGGGGATTATCCTTTATTTCCATTGTTATTATTTCCATTCAGGGCCGGGCGCAGAACCGGGATGGTATCAACCTGCCCGACCATGATGATAAGTTCTATCATCTCGGCATTGCTTTGATCTATAATAATTCGCATTTCCAGGTGACTGCGGCGCCAAGCTATTTACAAAACGACAGTATACTTTCGGTCAATCCCGAAAATACCGGGGGATTTGGACTCGCCGGATTACATACGTTTAATATCAATAAACACCTGGAATTCCGGGTTGTATTTCCACAGCTTATGTTTTCGTATAAAAATCTCACGTATAGTATTAAATATCCGGCTCCCGGTGAAAAAGCAGTAGCAACCAAACAGGTAGAATCCATCTTACTCGGATTTCCCGTACAGGTAAAATTTCTTTCGGACCGTATGGAGAATTTCCGGTTTTATGTACTGGGTGGCTTCAATTACCAATACGATCTGGCCTCCAATGCAACGGCCAGAAAAGCAAACGACCTGGTAAAACTGACGCCCTATGATTTTAGTATAGAAGC
This sequence comes from Bacteroidota bacterium, assembly GCA_043780315.1. Classification (GTDB taxonomy): domain Bacteria; phylum Bacteroidota; class Bacteroidia; order Chitinophagales; family Chitinophagaceae; genus Puia. The sequence goes on from JAYWCS010000335.1 coordinate 3,664, forward strand.
CGGCATCGGGTTCCAATTCTTTTTCCCCGTTTTCATCTTGTCGCCGGAAATTAAAATCAGCAATGGAATGATCAATGTGCATCATCGGGATCCGAACCTGATTTATTCCAGCACGATCGACAAACTACGATCCCGCATGATCATATTCTCTTTGATATTTGAAGGTTGATCAATAGTCGTACATTCTGCGGAACATATTTACCCGCAATCCGAAAGTAACCATGGTGGAACTTATTTTCGTTGTGGCGACCGGATCATGCACAGTATAACTTCGGTACATGACCGTGCCTTCGAGAAATAAATTTTCCTTCCACTGGTATGAAATATAGGCCGCGGTATTTATAAGTGTCACCGGAATACCGGATCCGATGCTGAAGCCAAAATCTCTTGGACGGGTTCTGTAATCCAACAGAATATTACTTCCAAAATTGACGCCGGCGGAATCCAGTCCCTGCCGGTTATAAATAGCCTTCAATTCAATATTCCACCGGTACGCCGGCTGATAGCGTAGAATACCGATCAGTTCTATAAAATTAGCTCCGAAAGGATGTGCCAGCGGCTGATTGTAATTGGACCAGTTGGCCACGGTGTCGTCATGGGTATAAGTATAGGGTCGCATCACATTCATCTCCGCCTGGATATCTAGATTTTTGACATGAAAGAGATCGATGTATTTGATCCCCAGTTGCAGTCCCTGCTTATTTCCCCACCAGCCATTTGAATAATGTACGATCTGCTGGTATACAAACTCATTAAATAATATTTGCCCGTATACCTGCGCAGCGTGCCCCAAATTTGCTTTGAAATCAAAGCCCACGGTGGTTTTATCCGGACTTCCATTTTCCTGCTGCGCTGCCGTTAAAAAAATCACGGGGTTGAGATACGAAAAATCAAAATAATCTGCACGGCTGAAAGCAATATTGGTATACAAACCCACATTTAGCCATTTGGCGGCATTCACACTCAGGTGATGAATCACAGCGTATTTTTTCGGATAGAGATAATCTCCCGGCTGATGCTGGCTGGATAATTCCATCAGAATATTCTGATAATTCAGTTTCCAGATCCGCAAATTGAGTTTCAGAAACAAATAAGGAGCCGCATAATCGCTTAAAAAAAATGAACGGTAGCCATCTCCAATAAAATTTTTATCATACCCAAACTGAAGAGAAAAATATTTCCAGAAATCGAATACAATCGATCCGCGGGCATCGAAATAATCGAACGCCGTCAGAGAACCCTTGAAGTATTTATAATATCCAACACCCGGCACCGCAGGATATCCGGAAGCCGTCACCCGTTGCGTAAAATAATCGGGCCCTCTTTCCTGATTATCTGTTATATAACTTGAAAATCCAAGATGGTCGGCAATGCGCCCGCGAAAAGTAAGTCCCTTCGTATTCAGGTAAACATGTTCCGGATTACCGGTTTGATGCGACTGTTGTTCCTGTAAAACCGGATTGACTGCGAGAAAAAAATTTTTCTCGTTTACTTCCAGCATATTCGCCTGCGTTTTGTAAAAAGTTTTCAGAAACGGGTGCTTGCTTTGAAAAGAAGATTGACTGCCTTTCACCCATTCGCTGTTATTCATCAGGAGGCTATGCAGCATCTCCTGGTCGGTTGTGCCAAGATGATAATCGGTATTGTTCGGATTGGAATTACTGAGGGAATCAGCCAGTTCAGAAACTTCCACGGCCATTTTCCGGCTGAGGGGTTTGGGCGTGAATATGTTCAACTCGGGCTGGGTTTGGAGTTTGATGCCAAGCCTTTCCAAAAAATGATCATATTGAGATCCCTGGGGAAGAAAAGTCGACTGAGAGAAGCCGACGCAGGGCAGGATTAGAATTATAACATGCCTTGCAACGGTTTTAATAAATTGCATCATAAAGCTTATAACGATTCTGATCTAAGATATGCAAAATTACCTGATAAAGAATATTTCCATCGTGAACGAAGGCCGCATTTGGATCAGCGATTTGCTGATTCGCAACGGCCGGATAGAAAAAATTGCAAGCGATATTTCTGTTCCCTATCCGGTGCATGAAATTGATGGTGAAAATCTTCATCTCCTGCCCGGCTGCATCGACGACCAGGTACATTTCCGCGAACCCGGTCTGACCCATAAAGCGACAATATATACCGAATCCCGCGCGGCGGCAGCCGGCGGCATCACATCGTTTATGGAAATGCCCAATACAATTCCACCGGCCTTCACGCAGGAATTGCTGGAAGAAAAATATAAAATTGCCAAACATCATTCGCTGACGAATTATTCTTTTTACATGGGCACTTCCAACGACAATGCGGAAGAGGCGCTGCGAACCAACGAAAAGAAAAATGATATCTGTGGTCTGAAAATTTTCATGGGTTCCTCCACGGGCAATCTACTGGTGGATAATTACCTGACCCTGGATAAATTATTTGCAGAAAGTGAAGTACTTATTGCCACGCATTGTGAATCGGAAGGAACGATCCGCGATCATTTGATCCGTTTACAATCAGAAAACCGGGTGCTCACGGCGGCCGATCATCCGCTGATTCGCGACGCCGCTGCCTGTTTTGAATCCTCGCTGACGGCTGTCCAGTTTGCAAAAAAATATGGATCCCGTCTGCATGTTTTTCATTTGTCGACCGAAATAGAACTCGGTCTTTTTACGAACATGATTCCATTGGCCGACAAAAGGATTACTGCAGAGGTTTGCGTACACCATTTACATTTTACAGCCGATGATTATCCGCGTTTGGGTAACCTGATAAAATGTAATCCGGCCATCAAGGCGCCCGTTAACCGGGAAGCCCTTTGGAATGCCTTACTGGACGATCGGCTCGATCTCATAGCCACCGATCACGCACCCCATACGCTGACAGAAAAAGGATATTTCCGGAATGCCGCTGGCCAGCTGGAACCATTAGCGGGTGCGGCGGGAGCGTATCTGCAGGCACATGCCGGATTACCGCTCGTTCAGCATTCCCTCGGCCTGATGTTATACTATGTGAAACAGGGGAAGATCTCTCTGGAAAAACTTGTCGAAAAAATGTCGCATGCCGTGGCGATCTGTTTCAATATTCGCGAAAGAGGATTTATACGGGAAGGTTATTATGCTGACCTGGTATTGGTTGACCTCCGCCAGGGTTCGGCTGTCCATGCCCGTGAAATCTTATATAAATGTGGCTGGAGCCCGTTGGAAGGAATGGACCTGCCTGCTACGATTATAAAAACTTTCGTCAACGGTCATTTAGTTTATGGAAACGGACGGTTCGATGAATCCCAGAAGGGAAGCCGTTTGGGATTCCAGCGTTAGGCAGCTATTCTTCCAACTATGCAAATAGACAATACAACTTATTCCGACCTCTCCATCTTCCAGGCAGCAGATGAATTTTCGCTGTTCAGCAAGCTGGACCGGACGAAAACCGTGGGCGGCAGAATGCAGCTGTTGGAATTTTTTTATCACCCTTTCAGCGAGCTCGAAAAAATACAGCAGACCCAGGAAATCCTGCGCATCATTGAGCACAACGAACTTTTATGGGCGCCGTCTATTTCAAATGGAACGGTGATGGTGATGGAACGTTTTTATGAAACGCCGCTCGACAAACTACCCTCGGCCCATGATATTGTAAGCGCCCGTTTATACAAACTCTTTCACGCACCGGACTATGGACTTACTCATTATTCAATAGGTCATTTTGCCGATTTTATCCGTGGCATGCTGTCCATCGCGTCGATCGGTCGCAAAGTGGTTTGTCCCCCGATGCTCAGTAATATTTTTATCCGGATGGAAAAGCTGTTGAGCCCTCCCGTATTACATGCTTTAGCAAAAAAAAAATCCGGAGATGTTTTATTGCCGTCCGAAGTGGTGGAGTACGGATCCTTCATCCAAAATTATTTTAGATCATCTGCCGGCGTACTCATCGAAATATATGGGAAGCTGGATGCCTGGCATTCGATGGCGATGGCATGCAGGGAATTCCGCTTGTCCGCTCCTGAATTTCAGGATACCTCGTATCCATTTGTTGAAATCAGCGGACTCTATCATCCCTTGCTTCCCAAGCCGGTATCCTATGATGTACACCTGAATCCGGAAAGTAATTTTTTCTTTCTCACCGGCGCCAATATGGCCGGGAAAAGCACTTTTATCAAATCGGTGGGCGTGGCCCTCTTTCTTGCCCATCTGGGCATGGGCGTGCCGGCAGCGAAAATGAAACTCAGTCTGTTTGACGGCATTCTGAGTAATATTAATGTGGTCGATAATCTCGTGAAAGGGGAAAGTTACTTTTTTAATGAAGTGCAAAGAATTCGCAATACCATTTTAAAGATCAACAATAGTAAGAAGTGGCTGGTGCTGATCGATGAATTATTTAAAGGAACCAATGTGCAGGATGCCATGAAATGCTCCACCACGGTGATCCGCGGATTAATCAAAATAAAAAGCTCCCTGTTTATATTGTCTACCCACTTGTATGAAATCGGCGACGACCTGAAAAAATATACGAATATCAGTTTTAAATATTTCGAAACGAACATTCAGGACGGACAATTGTTGTTTCCCTATCAGCTGAAGGAAGGAATTAGTAACGACCGGCTCGGCTATCTGATTCTTGAAAGAGAAAAAGTGGTTGAGATGCTCGATAAACTCTAAAAAACCAATTTTCCGCCGACCCGGGCATGATTTTTTCATCTGTTCATTTAAAATTTTCCTTTTATGAAACCTGCGGCTTTCAATCTGATCCTCGCTTATGGAGTTTGTTTTATGATGGCCTCCTGCGGAAATCAGCCGGCAACACAAACCGCTTCGTCATCGCCCGTTGATTCCCCGTCTACTGCGCCTTCGATTAAAACCGCCGAGGTGGTTTATACCTTCAACGGCAAACAATCCAATGGATTTATCGCTTTTGATCAGAACCGAAAAGGGAAAAGACCGATAGTGGTGGTGGTACCCGAATGGTGGGGAGTAACGGATTATGTCAGAACGCGGGCCAAACAACTCGCCGCATTAGGTTATTTCGCAATCGATGCCGACCTTTTCGGGGACGGCAAAACCGCTTCCAATCCACAGGAAGCCATGGCTTTCACCAAACCTTTTTTTACAGATCCATCGTTGGCATTGCCAGCCGTAGAAGCCGCCGCTGCCAAGGCCGCTACATTTCAGGAAGCCGACAGCACCCGGGTGGCAGCGATCGGATATTGTTTCGGTGGTTTTATTGTACTGAATGCAGCGAAACTGGGGGCTCCACTAAAGGGCGTCGTGAGTTTCCACGGCGGACTCGGTGGGGTGCAGCCAAAGAAGGGTCAAACAGCAGCGGATATTCTGGTTTGCCAGGGTGCTGTGGATCAGTTTGTCCCGGAAGCCGATCAGATTGCCTTTAAGAAAAGTATGGACTCGGTTGGGGCGCACTACTTGTTTATATCTTATCCGGGCGCCACGCATGCCTTCACAAATCCGGCTGCAACGGCGCTCGGCGAAAAATTCAAACTTCCGATCGCCTATAATGGAGCGGCTGATTCCGCTTCCTGGAAAGACATGGAAAGTTTTTTCCTGACTGCACTCAAATAATCAGCGGGTATCTCCCTGGCAATTTTTTTATCCTGCTAAGTATGGATAAACTGTTAAACCCGTAATAAATTTTTGGATTTACCATAAACTCTATTACATTTATAGAGTATATGAAGAACGCCAGTCGTACAACCCTTGTCTTCACTTGCATCCGGCAGCGATGTTGTAGGATATAAATGTATTTTAGCTTTACTTCGCTGTCCCCTTTTATTCTACTATTTTTTGTTCGATTAATTCAAACCTCAAAATTATTTTATGAGTGCACCACTTCGCTTTGAGACATTACAGCTTCATGCCGGCCAGCAGGTAGATCCCACCACCAAGGCGCGAGCCGTACCTATTTATCAAACCACCTCTTACGTATTTAATAACACCGCACATGCTGCCAACCTTTTTGGATTGAAAGAGTTTGGGAATATCTACACCCGTATCATGAACCCCACCACGGATGTTTTCGAACAACGTATCGCAGCGCTCGAAGGCGGTGTGGCCGCGGTGGCAACCAGTTCCGGTCAGGCGGCGCAATTCCTGGCGCTTTCCAATATTTTGGAGTCGGGCGACAATTTTGTTTCTTCTTCCTACCTCTACGGCGGAACCTATAATCAGTTTAAAGTAACGTTTAAAAGACTCGGCATCGAAGCCCGTTTTGCCAATAGCGACGATCCCGAAAGTTTCGTTCCTCATATCGATAAAAATACCAAGGCGATTTACCTGGAGACCATCGGAAATCCCAAACTGAATATTCCGGATTTTGAAAAGATCGCAGCCATCGCCAAAGAATACGATCTGCCGCTGATCGTTGACAATACATTCGGCACGGGGGGTTATTTGTTCCGGCCACTGGAACATGGTGCCAACGTAGTGGTTGAATCGGCCACCAAATGGATCGGCGGCCATGGCACCAGTATCGGCGGCGTCATTGTAGATGGAGGAAATTACAACTGGGGCAATGGTAAATTTCCCGGGTTTACCGAACCATCCGAAGGATATCATGGTTTAAAATTCTGGGAAATCTTTGGTGAAGGCAATCCGCTGGGCCTCCCCAATATCGCGTTTGCGATTCGCGCAAGGGTGGAAGGGCTCCGTGATTTCGGGTCGTCTTTAAGTCCGTTCAATGCCTTTCTTTTGTTGCAGGGCTTGGAAACCCTTTCACTGCGCGTACAACGTCATGTAGACAATGCACTCGCACTGGCCCTCTGGCTGGAAAAAAATCCGCAGGTAGAATTTGTAGATTATCCCGGACTCCCATCCAGTCCTTATCACCTACTCGCAAAAAAATACCTGCAAAATGGTTTTGGCGGTATCCTGAATTTCGGATTAAAAGGGGAAAAAGAAAATGCCAGTAAATTCATCGATCATCTTCAATTAGTGAGCCATCTGGCGAATGTGGGCGATGCAAAAACGCTGGTGATTCATCCGTCCTCCACGACGCACGAACAACTGAGCGCGGAGGAACAAATCGCGGCCGGGGTGTTTCCAAATCAGATTCGAATCAGCGTGGGTATTGAACACATTGAAGATATTAAGGCGGATTTCCAGCAGGCGTTTGATAAAGTAAATTCAAAAGAAGCTGTGGCCGTTGCATAATTAAATCTGATTTTTTTGTCACTGAAAACATTTTCCTTCCAGTCGCCTTTTCGTATGGAGTCGGGTTTCATTCTGCCCGGCTATCATTTGGGCTATCATACATTCGGTGAACTGAACGCAGATAAATCGAATGTGGTCTGGGTATTTCATGCGCTGACAGCCAACAGTAATCCGGAAGACTGGTGGCCGGGACTGGTAGGAAGTGGACATTTCATTGATCCGGAAAAGTATTTTATCGTTTGTGTAAATATGCCGGGAAGTTGTTATGGTAGCATAGGCCCACTGTCGACAAGTGTGGTTACCGGCGATCCCTACTATCACAACTTCCCGTTTTTTACTACCCGCGATATGATTCGTTCTTATCAGCCACTTAAAGATTTTCTGGGAGTAGAAAAAATAAAATTGGGTATCGGCGGTTCGATGGGCGGCCAGCAGCTGCTGGAATGGGCGATCGAAGAGCCCGAACTCTTTGAATATATTGTTCCCATTGCCACAAATGCATTTCATTCCCCCTGGGGCAAAGCATTTAATGCGTCGCAGCGACTTTGTATTGAACTCGATCCGGATTGGAAGCGCGCCGATCCGCAAGCTGGTATGCGTGGCATGAAAGTGGCCCGCGGGCTCGCCTTGCTTTCCTACAGACATCCGGAGACTTACAACATCCACCAGGCAGACACCGATTTGAATGCATTGGGTGCTTACAAAAGCGAATCGTACCAGATTTACCAGGGCGAAAAACTCGCCGCCCGCTTTAATGCATTTAGCTATTATTGTCTATCCCAGGGAATGGATGCACACCAGGTGGGCCGCCACAGAGGCTCTACGCTCGCGGCCCTGAAAAGAATTCAGGCAAAAACCCATATTGTCGGGATCCAATCGGATTTGTTATTTATCGAACAGGAACAAAGTTTTCTTGCCGAAAATATTCCCGGCGCGCGCCTCACGATTATCTCTTCTCATTTCGGTCACGACGGATTTCTATTAGAACACGAGGCCATCTCCGCCATCTTACTCAATTTCATTAAAACAGATAATCCGACTCCCCGCACAACAGCATACTCTGTTAAATAAAGAATCTGTATCTTAAATTCTGCTGGTTTTAATGGCAGTCAATTTCTGAATGAAAAAGGCGGGTAAATTTCGAGGTTATCTGAAAACATTGGGACCTGGTTTAATAACCGGTGCAAGCGATGATGATCCCTCCGGTATCGCCACCTATTCTCAGGCCGGTGCGGGATTCGGTCTGGGATTTTTGTGGATGGCCCCCTTCACCTTTCCCATGATGGCTGCCTTGCAGGGAATGTGCGCGCGCATCGGACTGGTAACCACATCGGGGCTCACCAACACCCTTAAAAAATATTATCATCCGGTGATTTTGTATGCCATGCTGATTTTCAGCGTGCCAGCGATCATCTTGAATATCGGCGCCGATATTGCCGGCATGGGTGCAGTGACCAACCTGCTGTTCCCGCAGATTCCGTCATTTCTATTCAGTTTCGTTTATACCGTCATCCTGATGATCATTATCGTTTATTATCCTTACCAGAAAATTGCAGGCATACTGAAATGGCTCTGCCTATCCATCTTATTATACCTGATCGTTCCTTTTCTGGTGCACGTTGACTGGAAAAAAGTTCTCCTCGCTACGATCGTACCTCATTTTGAATTAAATAAAAATTTTATTGAAATGTTGGTTGCCATTTTAGGGACGACAATCTCGCCCTACCTGTTTTTCTGGCAGGCAACAATGGAAGCAGAAGACATGAAGCATCAGCAGAAAAAAATTATGGTCGACAAAAGAATTCTAAAGAATATGTTGGCGGATGTCAACGCCGGCATGTTCGCTTCCAATCTCGTGATGCTGTTTATTATTCTGTCCACCGGCGTCGTATTATACAGTGCCGGCATCCGTGAGATCAATACGGTTGATCAGGCGGCAAAGGCGCTCGAACCATTGGCGGGAAAGTTCTCCTATATATGTTTTGCGTTGGGTGTTGTCGGAACCGGGTTTCTTGCCATCCCGGTACTCACCGGTTCACTGTCTTATAATGTTGCAGAAACATTCGGATGGAAAGAAGGGCTCGATAAAAAATTCAACGAAGCAAAATCCTTTTATATTGTAATCATCTCATCGATGATCATCGGGCTGCTGATTAATGTGATGGGCATTAGTCCGATGAAAGCATTGATTTTCACTGCCATCCTCTATGGAATTACCTCGCCCGTGATGATTGCAGTTATTTTACACATTGGAAATAATAAAAAAATCATGGGCGAATTTACCAATAGCCGTTTATCAAATATACTCGGGGTCATGACGCTTTTGGTAATGACAATTACAGCCGTCCTGCTGATTTATTATCAGTTTAAAAATTGATTAGATTTGCTGTCTTTTATACATTTAATTTTTCACGACATCCATTAAATTATTGCTGTGCAAAGAAGAAGATTCCTCCAACTTGCTGGTATTTCTGCTGCTGGTTTTATATATACGCGATTTGATCCGGTTACGGGATCGCCTTTTGACTCGATGCGAATGCCTGATTCCGTTTCCGTCCGTTGCGCGGGCAATTGGATCCCGTTAAAAAAATCCGGCGACACCTGGAAAATGCAGCGCATACAGGTGGAGCTCAAAGAAAAAGGTCGCGCCCTTTCGCTCCAGATTGAGGCTCCGCATCAGGAACTGGAAATGATTCAATGCAGTTGGAAACAGCCTGCCTTCGCTGCTTCCAGCAAATATTTGGGCGATCATTGGGAAAGATCCTATGGCGACCTCAGTTGGGAAGGGCCTTCCAGCAGCCGGAAATCGCCCTGGTATATCCTGATTTCCGACGGCTTGCAAACCCACGCTTTTGGCGTCAAAACCGGTGCCAACAGTATTTGCTATTGGCAGGCTGCCCCCGGCTCATTGGACCTGTTGCTGGATACGCATTCCGGTGGAATGGGCGTACAGTTAGGTGAACGCGCATTACATGTTGCTGATATCATCACGACAAAAAACTTATACGGAGAAAATCCTTATCATACCGATATCCGCTTTTGTAAAATGATGTGCGATCAACCGATGTTGCCAAAAAAACCGGTGTATGGAATCAACGACTGGTATTTTGCCTATGGAAATAATTCGCGGGATCTTATTCTTGAACACACCCGATTAATGGCGGATCTGGTAACAGATACCTCCAATACCCCCTATTCAGTGGTCGACATGGGTTGGTCGGTAAAACCGGTGAAATCAAATGAAGAATATTGTTGGGGAGATGATTTTACCCGGGGCAACGCATCGTTCGGAGATATGAATATTGTGGCGTCCGATATTAAAAAGCTCGGGATGTTACCCGGACTCTGGTACCGGCCACTGCAAGCGAGCGCAAGAGATAATCCCGCTTCGCTGATCCCGATTCGTCCCGATCAGAAAGATCTGAAAGAAAGATTTTTCGATCCGACGATTCCGGAAAATCTGCTACGTATGCACGACAATATCACTCTCTATCAGCAATGGGGATACGATATGGTGAAACACGATTTCACCAGCTTTGATTTATTTGGTCGCTGGGGTTTCGAAATGAATGAAGAAATAACAGTTGCCGGCTGGCATTTTCAAGACCGGTCGATAACGAATGCAGAAATCATTCTGAAACTATATCGTACGTTACGGCATGCTGCCACCAATATGTACCTGATCGGCTGTAATACATTCAGTCATTTGTCAGCCGGACTATTCGAACTCAATCGCATTGGGGACGATACCAGCGGGAATGAATGGGCCAGAACATTAAAAATGGGAGTCAATACGCTTGGCTTCCGGCTTCCACAGCATAATACTTTTTATGCGGCAGACGGAGATTGTGTCGGTCTGACAACAAAAGTTCCCTGGGCAAAAAATAAACAATGGCTCCAGCTGCTGGCAGAAAGTAGTGCCCCATTATTTATTTCCGCTCAACCGGAAGCACTGGGGACAGAACAAAAAGAAAGTATTAAAATAGCCTTTGCGCAAGCGGCGAAAGTGCAACCTCTGGGAGAGCCGCTAGACTGGATGAGTAATCCGCGACCGGCCACCTGGAAACTGAATGACAGAACCGTCCATTTCGATTGGGCATGATACAACAAGAGAAAAGATTTGACGGACTGGATCATCTTCGTTCCCTGGCCATCAGCATGGTGTTTTTATTTCATTACCAGTTTTTCCCGCACCCGGCGTGGATGGACAATACATTTTCTTTCGGCTGGACAGGCGTAGACTTGTTTTTTATCCTGAGTGGATTTCTGATTTCCAATCAGTTATTTAAAGAAATTCAGCAGCGGTCACAAATTAACCTCCGCAGTTTTTATATCAAAAGAGCTTGCCGTATTCTCCCACCCTATTTGTTTATTCTGCTTATTTATATTTTCATTCCGGCCTTTCACGAAAGAGAACAGCTTTCCCCGCTTTGGAAAATGTTTACGTTCGTTCAAAACTTCGGCCTGAATATAGCCGTCTACGGAACTTTTTCGCATTCCTGGTCGCTGTGTGTGGAAGAACAATTCTACCTCATACTACCTTTTTTACTTTTTGGTTTGCTTTTGATACGGCGTTTTCAAAAAGCGGGCTGGCTCATCCCTGCTATCTTTCTTTTCACGATGATCTTGCGATGGCTCATCTGGCAATTTCATTTGATCCCATTATTGGGTACCGACGATTTTAATATTGCCTGGTATCAATGGATCTATTACCCGACATTTTCCCGTCTCGATGGGCTCATTACCGGCGTGGCCATTGCCAGTCTTTACCGATTCAGAGAAAACTGGTTCCAGCAATTCAATCACTATGCGAATTATTTTTTGTTTGCCGCTCTGTTACTTATTATCGGTTACTTTATTTTAAACCGGGATGGACATAGTGGCTTTTCTACTATTTTCGGATTCAGTCTGGTCGCCCTGTTTTATGGATTGATGGTGCTGTCGGCCATTTTGCCAAAGAGTCTGTTATATCACTTCAAATCGCGCATCAGCAGCCAACTCGCAACCCTTTCTTATTCTCTGTATCTCTGTCATAAAGGAATTATACACCTCACACAAGGACGGCTGGAAAAATTAGGACTCAAGAGCGATAGCAGCTGGACTTTTTTAATTTGTCTGGCGACCTGTATTTGCTTTGCTCTGGGGATGCGGTTACTGATCGAAAAACCGTTCTTCCGATGGAGGAATAAATTATTGTCTCCCAGCAGGGTCGTATCAGAATAAATATCCTTCCCCCTGATAATACAAAATATTCCCGATGCGGGGAGAGCAGGCAACAGCTGCGGGATAAACGGGTGAGAGACAAAAACTTTTAAGCTGCCATGATTTTTTTTCCGGGTCACTAAAATTTCCGGTATGCAACGCGTTGATCGATTGAAGATTCTCCTGCAGTCCGGTACCCCAAGCCTTGGTTAATGCTTCCTTGCGTGTCCACAAATAGTAGAAAGCCGGCAGTGGATCAACGGAATCCGCAATGAACGTTCGTTCAGCGTGAGAAAAATGTTCGACTAAAATATCCTGATATGAAAAATCTTCATCTACCAGTTCAATATCTACCCCGACTTCATTTTCTGTCACGGCAATCAGCACCCAGCCACCGGAATGACTGACATTAAAATGAAGTCCGGCTTCAGGTTGCAGGAGTGCAGGCTTGTGGTTTTTTTCAGCCGACAAAACAATTGTTTCCGGCTTCACCGAAAGATATTTTGCAATTAGCAAACGAAGGGATTGCCGGCCAACAGAAAAACGAATCCGGTCTTCTTCAAAACGGAATCGAAGGACAGTCGCTTTTTCTTCTTCAGTTAAAAAATAAAAGTTCGCCGGGGCAACCGGAAATCGCCAGATATGGATATCGCTGTTTATTTCCCAGGAGCAAAGGTCGGGAGGCAGAAACCGGGTTGATTCCATAAAAAATGCATCATTCCACATGATCAAATTGCCTTGAGCACGGAAGAAGGATTTAAAAATTCCTTTGCATTTTTATTTTCTGCGTTCCGTTCTTTAATAATTTTTCCGAGCAGCCGAGCAAGCTCTTCCACATTGGGTGACAGAACAAATGTTTTATGATCCCCCTTAATCTCGTGGATGTTCAAACCCTGCAGAGCAAAGGGTTTCCAGCCAAGATAGGTTGGATCGTCGAGAAAATACATCCGGCTTTTCACCCGGAACAGGTCGATGGTTCCGTTAAAGGGCTTCATCTCATATTTTCTGAAAGCGATATCGTGTTTCTCATTGATCTTATCTGCGTGTTCAAGGTATTCATCTTCATCCACTTCCTTCTTCACCAGACCCGCAAAAATCATCATTTTGCGCAGATTATAACGTATAAAATTCCGTTGATACTTGATGGTTTCAACCGGATATTTAAAAAATGACCGGACGATAAAACCTAATTTCGGGAACTGTCTTCTGAGTTTCTTTTTTAACCGTACACTCATCTCATCGAAATACACGGAGTTATCGGCATTCGTATCAAAAATGGCCAGCATATTTACTTCACGTCCCTTTGCCTTGAGTTGCTTTGCCATTTCAAAGGCGACAAAACCGCCGAAAGAATACCCCGCCAGATTATAGGGGCCGTCCGGATTTTTATCCATGATTTCAGCGACATAATAAGCAGCGATATCCTTCATATTGTCGAACGGATCGTCGGTGCCGTTGAGTCCGCGGGCCTGCAAGCCGAACACCGGCTGATCGGCATCCATATTCATCGCCAGCGCATGAAAAACCAAAACAGTCAAGCCCGAACCATGCACAATATAAAGTGCTGGCTTCGTCCCTTCCGGTTTGATTGGAACCAACGATTTCCATGAATCTGTTTTCTCGTCCTGTTCCAGTAAACGGCTTAATTTTTCTATCGTAGGTGCTTCAAACAATAAGGTGATGGGAAGGCGCTGATTGGTTTTCTCTCCGATTAATTTCATCACGCGCACCGCTATCAGGGAATGACCGCCCAGTTCGAAAAAATTATCTTCGATACTGATCTGGGGAATGCGCAATGCGTCGGACCAGATTGCAGACACCATTTTTTGCATGTCCGTTTCTGCCAGTCTGATTTTACGGGTCCCGAATTCGGGTAAATAATCTGAATCCGGAAGCGCTTTTTTATCCAGTTTTCCGTTCGCCGTAAGGGGTATATGTTTCAAAGGGATATAAACCCTGGGAACCATATAGGAAGGCAGTTTCGATTGCAGGTAGGACGCCAGGTCGTGCAGGTTAAATTCTTCCTGAGGCACCACGTAGGCAATCAGTCTTTTATCGGATAATTTATCCTCGCTGGCAATCACCACGGCGTGCCGTACGGCGGAATGTTGTTTTAAAACAAAGGCTATTTCTTCTGGCTCCACCCGGTAACCCCTGATTTTCACCTGATCATCTATACGGCCATGGAATTCTATATTCCCGTCGACCATAACGCGTGCAAGATCTCCGGTGCGGTACATTCTGGCGCCGGGCGTTTTACTAAACGGGTCGGGTAAAAAATTTTCTACCGTCAGCTCGGGCTGATTTAAATATCCTCTGGCAACCCCCGCACCGCCTACATATAGTTCACCCACCACCCCGATCGAGCATAATTTTTGGTCAGGATTTAAAACATAGGCACTACGGAACCCCAGCGGTTTACCAATAGGAACCGAATGATTGAATTGTTTCTCGCGTATTTCATATGTCAATGACAACGTGGTATTTTCTGTTGGGCCGTATCCATTTACGACATGCAGCGCCGGAAAGCGGAGCTTTAGTTTCTCAATATGTTTCTCCGATAATTTTTCACCACCGGCCATTAAGGTTTTTAATCCGGCAAAAAGACTGATGTCGAGGTCGATCCATTGATTCAGCAAACTGGACGTAAACAACATCATGTTCACTTTGCGCCGCTCGATGGTCTCCTTCAACAGTTGTCCGTTCAGCAGCGTTTGTTCACTGCACAGAACCAGCTCGCCGCCATTGAGCAGCATGGACCAGTATTCAAAACTGGTTGGATCAAAAGATGGAGACACCGTACTGAGTAAAACTTCCTCGCCGGTTAGGCGGATCGATTGCATGCCCATAATCAGGCTCACCACATTACTGTTTTCGATCATCACCCCTTTGGGTTTTCCGGTTGATCCGGAAGTATACATAACATAGGCCAGACTATGGCCGTTGGCGGAAGTCTTGGGGGGCAGGGCTGATTCCAGACTGATAATATTCCATTCTTCATCGATCAGAATGCACTGCAGATTTTCAATGCCGGCTAGTTTACTAAAGCTTGTTTTACTGCTCAGCAATAACCTGGATTTGGTATCCTGCAGCATGAATGAAATCCGGTCTTTCGGATATTCCGGATCCAGCGGCACATAAGCAGCGCCAGCTTTTAAAATACCCAGAATACCGACCAGCAAATCAAGTGAACGTTCAATACAAATCGGAACGAGGCTATTGGTTCCGACTCCTTTATTGCGGAGATAGTTGGCCACCTGATTGGACCGCTCTTCGAGCTGACGGTAAGTCAGCTGTGAATCTTCGAATACGAGCGCTGTTTTAAATGGTGTTTTCGCTGCCTGTTCACTAAATAGTGCACCAATGGTTTTGTCTTTCGGATACGTACCCGGATGTTCGGTGGCCAGCGTGTGTTGATTGTGTATCGCTGGAATCTCTCCGATTTTTTTTTCAGGCTCTGCAATCATGGCCCGCAGCAGGCCTTCAAATTCTTCCATCATATGATGGATCGTGGAAGACTTGAATAATTGGGTATTATAGGACCATTCCAATATAAAGCGATTATCCGATTGAGTCGCATTCACCGAGAGTTCGAAACTTTCGTATTCACGGGCATTGTAAAATAATTTATAACTAAGTCCATCAAAAGAAACCCCATCATCAAGACCCATATCCATATTGAATACGACGGGTACCAGGGGCACGCGCGATGGATCCCGGGAGATATTGAGTTTCTTCAGGAGGCTGCCAAACGTAAAACGCTGATGATCGTAATCATCAAATATTTTCGACTTTCTTTCTTTCAGATGTTCCAGAAAACTCTTGGATGGTTTCGGGTTACTCCTGAGTGGTAACAGATTAACACAATGTCCAACGAGAGCATGCTGACCGGTGGCGGACTGTCCGGCAGCGGGGAGTCCGAGTACGATATCTTCCTGACCCGTTAAGCGGCACAAAAGAATTTCAAAAGAGCAGAGCAGGGTGGATACCAAACTGCTGCCCGCCCGGGTACCGATTTTTTTCAAAGACTGCACCAGCGCAGAATCCAAGTCAAAATCATCGCGGTGACTTTTATAGGTACGCATCGCGGGGCGCGGAAAATCGATGGGCAAATTCATTTGAACCGGATTTTCCCGGTATTGATTCAGCCAGTAGTTTTCAATGTCTGTGTATTCTTCTGTTTGTGTGAATGCTAATTCTTCTTCGGCATATTTTGTAAAAGGAATTGCTTCCGGGAGGTTTGGTTCCATTCCCCTGGAATAGGCGGAATATAATTTACCCAAGTCCTGCAGCAAAATACCAATCGACCATCCATCGCATATAATATGATGCGCCGTGAGCGTAAGATAATGAGCCTCGTTTTCCAACTTAAATAATGAAAACCGGAACAGGGGACCAAATAATAAATCGAAGGTCGTGGCAATATCTGTTTTCTGAAATGCCTTGACGGAGGCATCTCTTTCTTCGGGAGATTTTTGGGAATAATCTGCATAAAACAGATTCACCGGAAATTCTTTATAGACACATATTTCGTTACCGTCTGCACTGAAAGCAGAACGCAGGGCCTCATGCCGGAAAATTAATTCCTGCAGGGATCTCTCCAGGGAGGCACGATTTAATTTGCCTTTGAGCAAAAGCGAAACGGATTCGTTGTACCCCCGGTTTGCATCCGGACCGCCGATGATACAGGCGAGCCAGATTTCTCTCTGTGGTTCAATCGTGTGGGCCACCCGTATCATTTCCTGCCCCGCAAAGGGATCGAAATCAACCGGATTTATTTCTTCATTCATATGGTTATTATCGAAACTCATTTTCTATTCAGCTGTTTATATTTTCCGGGTCTGCTCGGATCGGAAATGAACCAGGCCGGATTTCCATTCGGGTCCCTGCCGAGTCGGGCACCGGGCACCGGTGGTTCTTCTGGCATCCGGCTCGCTATTTCCGGTTTTTTCTGTGATACCATAAATCCTGCTTCGATCAGTTCGTCAATCGTTTCTCCGAACTTTTGTATCACAAAATCTATATCGGCGATCGAATGTGATTCAGTTAAAAAACACGGAAAACCATCCCAGATATGCACGCCCTTATTTCGCATGATCACAAACAGCAGTTCTCCATAGAAAATTTCATTTTTCCATTTTATTTTCCATATAGATGAAAACTGTGCGATATACAGCGGCAGTCCATGTTTAATACAAATTTCATTCATGG
>JAYWCS010000336.1:0-6479 GCA_043780315.1 Bacteroidota bacterium
GTCTCGCGGTCGCCTTTGTGCGTTAAGCAGCAGATAAAAAATATATGCAAATTGACCAAAAGCGGATAGCGGATCATAACGAAGAGCGGCTGAAAGTTCATCGAAGGAAATTTGATTTTCTGTCGGGGGAAATAACCGGTGTGGAAAAGACAGTTGCACTTTTATCTCAATTTCAAATCGCCATCCCGAGCTGGGCACTCGGTACCGGGGGTACGCGTTTTGGACGTTTTCAGGGAGCGGGCGAACCGCGCAATCTTGAGGAAAAAATGGAAGATATCGGATTGCTGCATGCCTTGAACCGGTCCAGCGGGTCCATTTCATTGCATATTCCCTGGGATATTCCCAAAAATGCCGCCCATATCAAAGCGCTCGCAAGTCACTATGGGCTTCGGTTTGATGCGATGAACTCGAATACGTTTCAGGATCAGCCCGGGCAGATTCTGAGTTATAAATTCGGCTCCCTGCAAAATGAGAATAAAAATATTCGTCAGCAGGCGATCGAACATAATCTTGAAGTGATACAATATGGTATGGATTTAGGATCCGAATCCCTCACGGTATGGCTGGCGGATGGTTCCTGTTTTCCCGGTCAATTGAATTTCCGCAAGGCATTTCAACACACGCTGCAAAGTCTGCAAGAGATATATAAAGGCCTTCCGCCCCATTGGAAAATGTTTATTGAATACAAGGCTTTTGAACCCAATTTTTATTCGACCACCGTTGGCGATTGGGGTCAGTCATTGTTATACGCCAATAAATTAGGGCCGAAAGCCTTTACGCTGGTGGATCTGGGACATCATTTACCGAATTCCAATATTGAACAAATTGTTTCGCTGTTGCTGATGGAAGGCAAACTCGGGGGTTTTCATTTCAATGATTCAAAATATGGTGACGACGATCTGACAGTAGGTTCCATTCGTCCCTACCAGCTATTTCTAATCTTCAATGAACTCGTAGAAGGAATGGATGCGAGAAAAATGAACCATGCCACCGGTCTGGGCTGGATGATCGACGCTTCGCATAATGTAAAAGATCCATTGGAGGACCTGTTGCAATCGGTGGAGGCCATTTTGCTCACGTATGCGCAGGCATTGCTGGTGGACCGGAATGAACTCTCCCTAGCTCAGGCTAATCAGGATACGGTGGCCGCTCAAGAAATATTACAACAGGCCTTTCGTTCCGACCTTCGTCCTCTGCTCGCCGACGCGCGTTTGCGAACCGGCGGCGTGCTGGACCCGATCGCTTTTTACCGTTCGGAAAAAGTCAGGGAAAATCTGATAAAAACCAGGGGGCATCAGGTGATAGCAACCGGATTATAATCATGGAGAAAATACCGGTCATAGCGATCTTTGATGTGGGTAAAACCAATAAGAAATTATTTCTCTTCGATGAACAATACCGGATTGTCTGGGAACGCTCGGCGCATTTTTCCGAAACAGTCGACGAAGACGGTGATGCATGCGAAAATCTTGAGAGCCTGCGGGCATCCATTTTCGATTCTCTCAGTGAAGTCGTGCAGAACAAGGAATTTGAAATCCGTGCGATTCATTTTTCTTCTTATGGAGCGAGTCTCGTATACCTGGATGAAAACGAAATGCCGCTTACACCCCTATATAATTATTTAAAAAAATATCCGCCCGCTCTGCAAGATCAGTTTTATACCAACTACGGGGGCGTTGCACAACTCTCCATGGAAACGGCGTCACCTGCATTGGGTAGTCTGAATTCCGGTCTGCAGTTATATCGGCTGAAATATGATAACCCACTTGTTTTCGATAAAGTGAAATATGTTTTACACCTGCCCCAGTATCTAAGTTTCTTAATATCCGGCATCGCCTGTTCCGAAATTACCAGTATCGGTTGCCACACTTGTTTGTGGGATTTTAAAAAAAATGATTATCACGATTGGGTGCGTAAAGAAAATCTGCTGGATAAGCTACAGCCCATCCGGTCGGCAATGGAAGTGGTTCAATCCGAAAATCCGGAAAATCCTTATCTGGTTGGGGTCGGACTACACGACAGTTCCGCAGCGCTGATCCCCTACCTGGTCAGTTTCCGCGAACCCTTCATGCTGATTTCCACTGGCACCTGGTGCATTACGTTAAATCCGTTTGATGAGACGCCACTCACGCGGGAAGAATTAGAACATGATTGTTTGCAGTATCTGAGCTATAAAGGAATTCCGGTAAAAGCATCGCGAATTTTCGCCGGCAACGAACATGAGCACCAGGTAAAACGTATTGCCGAAAAATTTGACCGGGATCCGCACCATTATAAATCACTTGCATTCGATGCGACGATGATGGGCCGCTTGCGGAAAAAAATACTAAAAGAGAAAATTATTTCATTCTCCGACCGGGATCTGTCGGCTTTTCATTCTGATACCGAAGCCTATCACCAGTTGATGCTGGATATTGCGATTCAGCAATTCCATTCCACGCGCCGGGTGATGCAGGGGTTGCCGGTGAAGCGGATTTTTGTGGATGGCGGATTCAGTGGGAATTCCATCTACATGCATCTGCTCGCTATTCTGTTTCCGGAGATGGAAGTCTTTGCTGCATCTGTTGCGCAGGCAACGGCGCTGGGCGCCGCACTGGCTATTCATGCTGCCTGGAATACAAAGTCATTGCCAGACGATATCATCGAACTGCGGTATTTTGCACCGCATCAAGTAAAATCTTTATGAGAGTTGGTCTTTTTATTCCCTGTTATGTGGATCAGTTTTATCCGAATGCCGCCATTGCCACCCTGCAGTTACTGGAAAAGCAAGCGGTTGAAGTAATTTATCCGATGGGACAAACCTGTTGCGGACAGCCACTGGCCAATTCTGGTTTTGGACACATGACCGCGGGTTGCGAAGCGCTTTTCACGGAACATTTTCGCGATGTGGATTATATTGTTTCTCCTTCCGGGAGTTGTGTGCTGCATATAAAAGAACATCTGCATTCCGACGGGAACGACCGGGCAACGGCTCATATTCGTACCCATACGTATGAACTGACGGAGTTTTTAACAGACATACTTGGTGTAGAATCTTTGCCGGCACGTTTTCCGCACCGTGTAGGATTACACCAAAGTTGTCATGGGCAGCGCGGACTGAAAATTTCGCAGATGAGTGAACTCGTTGCGCCGGCTTTTTCAAAGCCCATTCGCTTGTTGAATATGGTGAGCGATATCGAACTCATCTCCTTGAAGCGGCCCGATGAATGTTGCGGATTCGGGGGAACCTTTTGTGTAACCGAAGAAGCCATATCCGTAAAAATGGGGAAAGACCGGATCGCAGATCATGTCAGCAACCGCGTAGAGTATATTACGAGTGCCGATATGAGTTGCCTGATGCATCTGGAAGGAATAATCAAGAGACAGAAAACCGACCTGCGGGTAATTCATATTGCAGAGATTTTAAATGCCGGATAATGGAATCGAATAAGAAATTAAAAACGCATGCTGATTTAGCTGAAACTTTTAATCAGGATGAAGCGCGGGTGGATTGGCACGATGAAACTTTATGGTGGGTGCGTGCCAAGCGCGACAAGGCCGTGCAGCAGCTGCCTGAATGGGAAGCGCTCCGGGAGGCGGCTTCGCAGATCAAAGACAATGTGCTGGGCAATCTGCAAAACTATCTGTTGGAATTTGAACAACGGGCGATTGCGAACGGCATCCAAATCCATTGGGCCGCCGACGCAGCGGAACACAATCAAATCGTGCTGGACATATTGAATCAGCGGGGCGTGAAAAAAATTGTGAAGAGTAAATCGATGTTGACCGAAGAGTGTCATCTCAATGAATACCTTTCAGAACAGGGAATTGATGTGATTGATTCCGATCTGGGTGAACGCATTGTGCAACTGGCCAAAGAAGCGCCGAGTCATATTGTGTTGCCCTGCATTCATAAAAAGAAAGAAGAAATCGGGGATTTATTTCATGAACATCTCGGCACACCGGCCGGTAACGCCGATCCGGTTTTTCTAACTGCGGCCGCGCGGATTCATTTACGCGAAACCTTTCTTACCCGCAAGGTGGCCATCACCGGGGTGAATTTTGCGGTGGCAGAAACAGGCGAAATAGTAGTCTGTACCAACGAAGGCAATGCCGATATGGGGGTACATCTGGCCGATGTGCACATCGCATCGATGGGCATAGAAAAAATCATTCCGAAACGAGCGCATCTGGCGGTGTTCCTGCGCATACTCACGCGCAGTGCAACGGGTCAGCCCATTACAACCTATTCCAGCCATTTCAGTAAACCGGGAAAGGGAAAACAAATGCATGTTATTCTCGTGGATAACGGGCGCACGGTGCAATTGGGAAGAAAAGATTTTAGATCCAGTCTGAAATGTATTCGCTGTGCTGCCTGTTTTAATACCTGTCCCGTGTACCGGAGAAGCGGTGGTCATAGTTATCATACCGCCATTGCCGGTCCGATCGGTTCTATTCTCGCACCCAATCTGAATATGAAGCAATATGCCGATCTGCCCTTTGCATCCACCTTATGCGGTTCCTGCAGTAATGTCTGTCCGGTGAAAATAAATATCCACGATCAGCTCTATAAATGGCGTCAGATCATTGTGCAGGAGGGATACGCGGGTGTGGTAAAAAAAACCAGCATGAAATTCATGGATATTACCTTATCACATCCGGCGATATTTAATATAGCCGGACGGATGGGACGATGGGCGCTTCGAAATACACCGTTAATACTGAATAATAAATGGAATTTATGGACGCGTCAACGAGAGATGCCCGTTGCGCCGGAGGAATCTTTCAGTGCGTGGTATAAAAAAAATAAAACCATTCCTAAAAATGGGTAGCAGAGAAAAGATATTGGCAGACGTGATAAAAAATCAACCGGCAAACAGCGTGCTGCCCGGGATGATTGCTTACGCGCAATCCTTTCCGGATCTGACAGCGAAGTTTATGGAGCTGTTGCGGACGATCGGTGCGGAAGTGATGTTGATTGATTCGGTCGAAACATTCCAATCCGCTATCCTGCAAATCGGTGCGGGGCTGCGGATTGTTTCTGTGTTGCCGGAACTGGCCGGTATTGCGGAAGGCCCCACGTTGTATGACGACCCGCACGCGCTGGAAAATGTTGAACTGGCTGTTGTGAAAGCGCATTTTGGTGTGGCAGAAAATGGATCCGTCTGGGTAACCGAAGATCTGTTACCGAATCGCGTGATTCCTTTTATTTGTCAGCAGCTCGCGGTTGTTGTTCATTCAAAAGATATACTGCCGACCATGTTTGAGGCATATGATCGGATCGGTGCGGCCATGTATGGTTTTGGAACTTTTATTGCGGGACCTTCAAAAACGGCGGACATCGAGCAGTCGCTCGTGATGGGTGCACACGGTCCGGTGAAAATGTATGTCTTCATTTTTTCTTCCTGATCGGCGACTTTCTGATCGAAGACATACCGGGTACTTTGGCCCGAAGGTGGAAGTACATAAAAACACTTAGCTCACACATTTAATTGTGTACGTCAGAAATTAAAGATTTCATTCTTCCTTGTTTTCTACGTTTAATAGAGGATATTTATAGAGAACAAACAACCATCATGAAATACGCCCTTCTGCTCATCGTTTCGCTGAGTTCACTGTTTTCCTTTGCACAGAGTAAAAAATTTACATTTAAACTGGGGGAAGAATATGAACTGCCGAAAAAGACAGAAGATCTCGCGTTCTTCGGAAATCAAAAAGATGGTATCGTTAATCTGGCCTTGAAGAAAGAAGAAATGAATATTGTTCGATTTAATCCCAAGACCCTGAGTAAAACCATGGAAGAAAAGATCGACCTGGATGTTACCCGCAATTTCACCAGCGAGATTGTCACTGATTTCAGCAACAGCAATCAGTATTACTGGATTCATAGTGACTGGGACAAAAAAGCAGAAAAAGAAATGCTTTTTTACGACAAGATGGATATCGCTAAAGGTAAAATAGCCGAATCCAATCATAAAATGTTTGAGACCACCAAAATGGGAGGCGATGTAGCGACCATGGGCATCTATTCCTACAAACTCACCAATAAATATCAGTTCGATTACGATGCGGACAGGAAAAAACTATTGGTGACCTACCGTTTGAGTCCGGAATTTAAAAACGACAAAAAGAACTACGACAAGCTCGGCTTTCAGATATTCGACGAAAAGCTGGAGAAGCTCTGGGGCGGTGAGTTTACAATGCCCTATACCGAAGCCATCATGGACAATTCTGATTTTTCGATAGACGGATACGGCAATGCGTATCTGTTGGCGAAAATATACAATACCGATTCCCGAAAAGAAACAGATAAAGAAACGGGCCTTCCGGCTTATCATTTCGAAATATTCAAATTCACGAAAGATAATCCCACGCCTACCATTGCGAAGGTTTCTATTGATAATAATTATATCCGTTCCACTACGCTGATAGAAAATCCGGCGCATGAGATGGTGAACGCCTGCACGTATAGTAAAAAATCGAAGGGAAGTGGGACCGAC
>JAYWCS010000337.1:0-8030 GCA_043780315.1 Bacteroidota bacterium
TGAGCCGCGCAGCTTATGGTGCAGAGGCTCAATACCAGATTGCGGCCTGTCAATACGATCAGAACCGTTTGAAAGACGCAGAGAAATCAGCATTCGAAGTGATTCATAAGTCAGGCTCGTATGAAATATGGGTTAACAAATCCTATTTTCTTTTAGGTGATATCTATCTGAAAGAAAAAGATTATTTCAATGCAAAGGCGACCTTCCAGAGCCTGGTGGAAAACTCAAAGGTTGAAGAGATCCGGGTGCAGGCTGAACAGCGACTGGATGAAGTGAAACAGGAAGAGAGCCGCAACAGTAAAATAAGTAATGAACAATGAGATGCGTTCTAACCCATTGAATATGATGAAGGGAATTATTTGTTTGTCCGTTTTTTTTCTGCTGGTGACCGTCGTCGTTCAGGCGCAGGATAGCACCAAGCGTAAGACGATTAATATCACGTCTACTTTTAAGCCTTCCCTGAAGAATACAGCGAAGCTGAATTTTAATGCCGACGCTCCACTGATCGACACCGGTCATCCGGCACTCCATTATAATTTACCTACTCAGTTTCTCTCCCTGCAATATCAGCCGGTAGGGTTAAATCCCGTCGCACTACCCACCGATTCGCTGGAGATGTGGAGTAACGATAATTATATTAAAGTGGGATTTGGAAATGTGCATCTGCCGTATGTTAAAGCCGGACTGAGTTTCGGTGACCGTAAGAAATCTTTTTTTAACGTATTTGCCGAAGGATATCATTCGAAGAGCAATCTGGAATTTCAAAAGAACAGTCTGCTATCGGCTTCCGTGATCGGGACGATCAAAGCGTCTAATAATCTGGAATGGAACGGGAAGCTGGGATTTCGGGCCGAGGGATATAACTTATATGGATTCAAACCAGACACCCTGCAATTTTTAAAGGATCAGCTCCAGCAAAAGTTTTTTACATTCGACGGACAGATCGGTTTCCGCAATACCGTACCGACGGAATTCGGACTTACCTATAGTCCGAGTATAAAAATCGCTGCCTTTGGCAATAACAATTCTCCGCGTTCCGCTGAGGCTGACATGGTGCTCAACCTGCCGCTTCAAAAAAATGTCAATGAGAATTTTGATATCGGTCTTGGATTTACCGCCGACGTCACCAACTACCAATATCGCGGCGGTTCCACGATCAACAACAATATATTTCTGGTATCTCCTTCCGTGATGTACCACACGGATAACATCGCTTTACATCTTGAAATGACCCCTTCCTGGGATCAGAGTGCCTTTCATTTGCTGCCGAATTTTCGGGCAGACTATACTACCGACGATAAACGGTTTACCCTGTTTGCCTCCCTGGACGGCTACTATGATAAAGGCAGTTTTAAAAGATTTGCCGGAATTAATCCATGGCTTTGGGAGCCGACTAATCTGCTAAACACCCGGGTGACAGAATTTTTTGGCGGTTTTAAGGGATCCATCAATCCGCATTTTTCGTATATGGCCAAGGCCGGATTTTCAGAATCCCGCAATATGCCGTTATTTCTGAATGATAGTCTGGATGGAAAAAATTTCAAAGTGGTTTATGAAGATAAACTGCAGGAGTTCAGTATCCACGGCGAGCTAAATTATATTCAGGGAGAAGATTTTAACGTAACGGCTTCCCTGACATTCAATAATTTTAAAACCAGTTCCCAATATAAAGCATGGGGTTTACTGCCGTTGGAATTCACTACCAGCATGCGTTGGCAGATCATGAAGGATCTCTGGTTAAAGGCCGATCTCTGGGCTTTTCGTGGCCCTTACTGGAGATATCTGAACACCGCGGTAACCAGTGGAGACGGTGGATTTGACCTGAATGCAGGACTTGAATTCAGGATTACCAAACAACTGAACCTCTGGCTGCAAATGAATAATCTCTTCAACGATAAATATCAGCGCTGGAACCAGTATCCTGTGTATGGATTTAATATCTTAGGGGGTGTAATATTTTCTTTTGGAAAATAAGCCGCATTAAATAACAGTATGTTCCCGATTCTAAACAGATATCTTTTTTTAAATAAAAGCATTCCGGTACCTGGTTTGGGCAGTATTTGCCTGGAGACCATGCCGGCAACCATCGACGCCAGTACCCGTTGCCTGATTCCTCCGGTATATCAGTTTCGGTTCGATAAGTTTTTTGATGCCCCCGATAAAGATTTTTTTGCCTACCTCTCGGCCCGTCAGCAAATCTCTGACTATGAGGCCCTGCGGCAATACAATGAATTTGCCTATGATCTGCGCGACCGGCTGAATTATTCCCGGGAAGCGGTTTGGGAAGGACTGGGTATTTTGAAAAAGGATGACATGGGTGAAATTCAGTTTGAATCGCATTTGGAGAAGCCATTTTTCCTGCAACCGGTTCCGGCAGAAAAAGTGGTGCGTGCCGATGCAAAACATATGATGCTGGTTGGGGACCGTCAGCGGTCTAACCGCGAAATGAGCGACTGGTTTTCAGAAGAGCCCGTCCATGGAAACCGGCTCTGGTGGCTCGCTGCATTGATCGGGGGTATCCTCGCATTGATGCTGATCATGTTTCATTTTTCCACCCACGGATGGAATGTCGGTTCTACCGGCAATCAAAAGCTGATCCAGGCAGTAAAATAAAATGCATCTGAAATCTCCCAAGATGAATGCTCCCAATATAACCAAGGTGGTTTGTCCGGTGTGTCAAAGCACCGATACGCAGTTTGCACTCACTATAAAGGATCATTCCGTCAGCGGAGAAACTTTTGATATTTTTGAATGCAATCATTGTACGTTGCGTTTTACAAATGATGCACCGGATGCAGAAGCCATCGGCCCATACTATCAGTCGCCCGATTATATTTCTCATAGTAACACGCGTCGCGGGTTGATCAATGAATTATACCACCGCGTGCGCTGCCGCACACTGGCTTCGAAATATCATTTGTTATTGAAAGAAACCGGATTGAAAAACGGGGATCATCTGGACATTGGTGCCGGCACCGGTACGTTCGTTCAATATATGAATGAAAAGGGTTGGAACAGTCGCGGTATTGAGCCCGATGAAAAAGCGCGTCGATGTGCACTGACCGAATATAAAACAAATCTGCTGCCCGCATCTGCTTTGGAGACGCTGCCAGCGGAATCCATGGATGCCATTAGTTTATGGCATGTGCTGGAGCATGTACACGATTTGTATCCCTATCTCGATCATATCAAAAGGATTCTCAAACCCAACGGACGTTTATTTATCGCCGTCCCCAACTATACCAGTTATGATGCGAAAAAATATGGAACGAACTGGGCCGCTTATGATATCCCGTTGCATTTGTATCATTTTTCTCCTGCCTCGATGAGATATTTATTGGAAGCGGCCGGGTACCGTTTGGTTCGCCTGCAACCCATGTGGTACGATAGTTTTTATATCAGTTTGCTGAGCGAGAAATATAAAACCGGAGAAGCTTCGCTGATCAAAGGATTTTATACCGGAGCTATTTCTAATCTCAAGGCAGTCTCAGATCCGGAGAAGTGCAGCTCGCTAATTTATATAGCAGGTAAATAGTAGTTGGGGTGAAATGACATGTTCAGTACCTCAATTAATTATTCAACCGTAGTTCGTAAATATTTGGCCAGAGTTTACCGGTGATATATAATTTGTTTTTGACCGAATCGTAGGCGATTCCGTTCATGACATCCACATCCGGATTTTTGGATTTTATTTCTTTTTCAAGGGCGCTGAAATCCGCTTTGCCAATCACTTTGCCCGAATTCGGGTCTATCCGTATGATATAAGGCGTTTGCCAAAGATTGGCCAGAATCACACCGTTTACATATTCCAGTTCGTTTATATTTCCCACGGGGCCGTTGTTGTCGGTTACCCCAACGATCCGGTTCGTTTTAAATGTCACCGGGTCCAGATATGTCAAATTGCTGGTACCATCACTCATGATCAGGCTGCTGCCATCGGTAGTTAGTCCCCAGCCTTCCACACTCGGAAAGGAAAACGTCCCGATCCTTTTAAAACTTTTAGCGTCGTATAAAAATCCTGCCTGATTTTTATAAGTAAGCTGATAAATTTTTCCATTTAAAAAAACGATCCCTTCACCAAAATATTTATTTCGGTCCAGTTCTACTTTCACTTCAATTTTTCCGGTCAACGGATCCACTACGCCAAAAATCGAACGGGTAAATTCCAGATTCTCCGGGGCGCCGGAACTTTCATATAGTTGTCCATCATGAACCAGAAAGCCTTCAGTATAGGAGCTGGTATCATGGGGCAGGGCGTTGAGTATGGTATACGTAATGGCGGGTGGCTCGTTATTTATCACCGGCTCAGCAACCGGAACGGATGCGTTCGAACTGTTTAGATCGTTACAGGATGTAAGGAGAACAATCGAAAAAAGCGGCCATAATATTTTGATCATAAAATCGGATATAAACGGAAACGGGTCTGGATCGCAAAGTAAATTAATTAATTATTTCTTTCATGGGATAAAAATAGAAAAGCGCTCTTTCACAGAGCGCTTTTAACAATTTAAAAATCAGCGTGCGGGTTTATCCCATTCTCCAATATCTCAAATATGAGATTCGATCTTTTTTACAAAATTGCTTTTGGGCTGTGCACCGACCAGCTTATCAACCACTTTTCCGCCTTTAATAAATAAGATGGCTGGAATTGAGGTGATACCATAATTCACAGATAGCTGTGGATTGTGATCGACATTTACTTTGCCCACGTTTACTTTTCCATCATATTCTTTGGAAAGTTCTTCAATAACTGGTCCGATTGCGCGGCAGGGTCCGCACCATTCTGCCCAAAAATCGATGATCGTTAATTTATCAGAGGCAAGTACTTTCTCCTGAAAGTTCGCGTCGGTGTATTCAAGTGCCATATAATTGGTTTTTTATTTCTAAGTAAAATTCGTTTTATTTTTTTGATTTCTATGTCGTCTTAACGACAACTTTGAAATTGATCTATTAAATTATCATGATACAACATACTGCAAATCTGCTTCCAGTCAGCCCAGGAACCCATTCTGTCATCTTCGCTGCCTAATGGGTCAAAATCTGCACGTCAAACTCCGGACTTGCCTCCAAAAAGGCAGCCATTTCGTCATTCATCTCAAAGCCTGTCTCCACGCTGTACAGGCTGATTTTAGCCTGCGTTCTGGCTTCCTGCACGTTGAATTTCAACCCGGACTTCCCCGGATGCTTTTTTATATTTTTTTCCATAAACTGAATCATGCCTTCATTGAGATGCCGGGCTTGCAGGTCGATCACCAATTGTTTGGTGAGGATCGGTTTTATACTTTCCAGCATCAGCATCTTCTCCACTTTGAATTCAAATTCAGCTTTGTTGTACCTGGATTTAAATGCACCGGTCATGAAAATATTCTTTCCTTTTTCGAGATACTTAGAAAACTTCGCGTAGTCTTCGCTCCATAAAATGAATTCACTCTTCCCGGAATAATCTTCAATGAAAAAGGATCCAAATTGTTTTCCGGTTTTCGTCACGCGGTGTTGTGCGTCGATGACGAGTCCGGCAAGCCGGAACGTTTTGCCAGGATTCGCCTGCAGACTCACCGCTTCTTTCACTTCATTGAACTCTGCCAGGTGGAGTATACCGTAATGATTTATTTCGAATTTAAAATGATCCAGCGGATGTCCGCTCATAAACATCCCGGTCACTTCTTTTTCATGATTGAGTAGTTCCGTCAGCGACCATTGCTCGCAGCTTAAAATTTTGGGTGACTGCACTTCATAACCTTCCGATGCGCCGCCGAATAAAGTATTACTGTGTTGCACATTCTGGGCCTGCACCACATTTCCGAATCGAATGATTTTTTCCAGTCCGGTCATCGTATCGCCCGGGGAAATAAAAAAATATTGTGCCCGATGCAGCTGTGGAAAGCAATCGAAGGCTCCGGCATAGGCCAGGCTCTCCAATGTTTTTTTGCTGACCGTTCGCTGATTGATTCGTTTCACCATATCAAAAATCGAAACGTACGGACCATTTTTTTCTCTTTCTTCTATCAGTGAAAAAACAGCCGCTTCGCCAACACCTTTTAAACCGCCGAGTCCTACACGGATCTGACCCTGCGCATTCACCGCGAACCCCTGTTTGGATTCGTTTACATCGGGCCCGAGTACTTTTAATCCCATGCGTTTACATTCTTCCATGAAGAAGGTAATTTTTTCAATATTACCCTGGTGATTCAGCACGGCCGCCATATACTCAGAAGGGTAGTGGGATTTCAGATAGGCGGTTTGATAAGCGACATACGCATAGCAGGTGGAATGCGATTTATTAAAAGCATATTGGGCGAATGCTTCCCAGTCCGTCCATATTTTCTCCAGCGACTCGGCAGCATGTCCTTTGGCAGTTGCGCCGGAAATAAACTGCCCCTTCATTTTATCCAGAATGTATTTCTGCTTTTTACCCATCGCCTTTCGCAGCACGTCGGCATCGCCTTTACTAAAACCTGCGAGTTTTTGTGCCAGCAACATCACCTGCTCCTGGTAAACGGTGATGCCATAAGTGTCTTTGAGATATTCTTCCATTTCCGCCAGATCGTAACGGATCGGTTCACGGCCGTGTTTTCGATCGATGAAAGCGGGAATGTAGGCCATCGGGCCTGGCCGGTAGAGGGCGTTCATCGCGGTGAGATCGTCGAACTTATCGGGCTTGAGGTCGCGCAGGTATTTTTGCATGCCCGGACTTTCAAACTGAAAGGTGCCGATGGTATCTCCTTTTTGGTAGAGTTCGAATGTTTTTTTATCGTCGAGCGGAATGAGATCGATGTCGATGGCGATCCCGTGATTTTGCCGAATGAGTTCCAGCGAGGTCTTGAGAATATTCAGGGTGCGTAATCCGAGAAAGTCCATCTTCAACACACCGGCTTCTTCGATGATACTGCCTTCGATCTGGGTGACGAGCAATTCCGATTCCTTGGTGGTACAAACCGGAATAATATTCGCCAGGTCTTCCGGGGCGATGATGATGCCGGCCGCATGGAGTCCGGTATTGCGAACCGATCCTTCGAGGCGTTCGGCTTCATGTAAAACTTTGGCCCGGAGATCGGAGCCCTTATAAATTTCCCGGATTTTTTTCACCAGTTCGAGGTCGTCGCCTCCGATCCCTTCTTTTTCTTCCAGGGATTTTTCTCCGTCCTTCGATTTAAGCGGTGCGTGCAACACGCGGCGCAGTGAAACGCCGGGCCGGTCGGGCACGAGCTTGGCGAGCGCATTGGATTCGGCCAGGGACAGGTCCATGACGCGGGCCACATCCTTGATGCTGCTTTTGGCGGCCATCGTACCATACGTAACAATTTGCGCCACCTGATTTTTGCCGTATTTTTTCACAACATAATCGATGACTTTCTGACGGCCATCATCATCAAAATCGGTATCGATATCGGGCATCGACTTTCTGTCGGGATTCAGAAACCGCTCAAAAAGCAGATTGTATTTAATCGGATCGATATTAGTGATACCGATACAATAGGCCACGACGCTGCCGGCGGCCGATCCGCGGCCCGGACCGACAAAAACGCCCATGTCGCGGCCAGCCTGAATAAAATCACTCACAATTAAAAAATATCCCGCAAAACCCATGGTCTTGATTGTGAATAATTCAAATTCGAGTCTCTCCGTGATCTCCGGTGTGATATCGGTATATCTTTTTTTCGCTCCGGTGTATGTAATTTCTTTCAGGTATTCCCATTGGTTCAGATTGGCATCTGTATGAATCTGAAAAGCGGGCGGGATCGGAAAAGCGGGAAGCAAAATATCTTTTTTCAGATTGAGTACATCTACTTTATCGACCAGCAAACCCGTATTGGCAATGGCTTCCGGGATGTCTTTAAAGAGCTCGGTCATTTCTGCCTGGGTCTTTAAATAGAATTGATCGTTCGGAAATTTGAAGCGGCGGTTTTTATGGTTGGCATCGTCATTTACAAAATCATCGAAACCCGGAGTCGATTGTTTTTCACCCGTGTTGATACAGAGTAAAATATCGTGGGCGTTATAATCATCCTGATCGGTATAATGACTGTCGT
>JAYWCS010000338.1:0-15507 GCA_043780315.1 Bacteroidota bacterium
AGAAATTCTTCTTCGGAGATGCCGGTATCGACCCCGAAATTCAGAATCACCGCTACTTTAAATCCGGCAAAATCATCTGTATCCCGGAAGCTGTTGACAATTCCTTCGGAAACAGTATAAAACGCGTTATCCAGATCCAGTGCAAGGCGGTCACCGAACAGCGCATGGTTTCTTTTTTTATATACCACATTACGCTGTTTGTTCATGACATCATCATACTCAAGCAATCGTTTACGGATGCCGAAATTATTTTCTTCTACTTTTTTCTGGGCCCGTTCGATACTCTTGGTGACCATGCTATGCTGAATCACTTCCCCTTCTTTATAGCCCATTTTATCCATCAGAGAGGCAATGCGCTCGCTGCCGAACATCCGCATCAGATCGTCTTCGAGGGCGGAGTAGAACTGAGTGGTGCCAGGATCTCCCTGTCGTCCGGCGCGGCCCCGCAGCTGACGGTCAACCCGCCGGCTTTCATGCCTTTCCGTACCGATGATCGCCAGGCCACCGGCATCTTTCACTCCGCTGCCGAGTTTGATATCGGTACCACGACCGGCCATATTTGTCGCGATGGTGACGGCGCCCGTTAATCCGGCTTCAGCCACTACCTGTGCCTCGCGTGCATGTTGTTTCGCATTGAGTACATTATGCGGAATCTTTTTGACTGAAAGCATTTTGCTGAGCAGTTCACTCACTTCCACCGACGTAGTTCCGACCAGGGAAGGGCGGCCCTCTGATCGCAACCGTTCGATATCATCTATCACTGCTTTATATTTTTCGCGCTTCGTTTTAAAAACGAGGTCCTGTGAATCTTTACGGATCACATTCACATTTGTTGGAATTGTTACCACATCCAGTTTGTAGATATCCCATAATTCGGAGGCTTCGGTCTCAGCGGTACCGGTCATGCCGGCCAACTTATGATACATCCGGAAATAGTTCTGCAGCGTAACGGTGGCATAGGTCTGGGTGGCTGCCTCAATCTTCACATTTTCTTTGGCTTCAATGGCCTGATGAAGTCCGTCGCTGTAGCGGCGACCATCCAGAATACGGCCGGTTTGTTCATCTACAATCTTAACCTGACTGTCCATCACAACATATTCCACGTCTTTATCAAACAGCGTATAGGCTTTCAGTAATTGCTGTACGGTATGGATGCGGTCTGCTTTAATAGCGTATTCATTCAACAGGGCTTCTTTCTGTTGAAATTTATCTTCGGCCAGCAGATCACTTTTTTCGATTTCCGCCAGTTTAATTCCGATATCGGGCAGAACAAAAAATTCCGGATCTTCTCCTTCGCGTGTGATGGTTTGAATTCCTTTATCCGTCAGGTCGACGGAATTATTTTTTTCGTCGATACTGAAAAATAATTCAGCATCTACTTTCGGCATTTCCTTTTGCTGATCTGCCAGATAATAATTTTCTATCTTCTGCAACTTCACCCGGATGCCGGGCTCACTCAGAAATTTAATCAGGGCGCTTGTCTTGGGTAACCCTCGATGGGCGCGCATCAGGGCCAATCCCCCATCTTTGGGATCGTCGTTATTTTCTACAAATTTTTTCTTGGCTTCATTCAAATACTGATTCGTTACTTTTTTCTGTGCTTCTACCAGCCGCTCTACGCGGCTTTTCAACAGATGATATTGCTGATCATCCCCTTTTGCAACCGGTCCGGAAATAATCAACGGTGTTCTGGCATCATCAATCAATACACTATCCACCTCATCGACCATGGCGAAATGGTGTTTACGTTGCACCATTTCATCAGGTGTATGCACCATATTATCGCGCAGGTAATCAAACCCGAATTCATTATTTGTTCCGTAGGTGATATCCGCCAGATAGGCTTTGCGGCGTGCCTCGCTGTTGGGTTCATGTTTGTCGATGCAGTCAACCGAAATACCCAGCCATTCGAAGATTGGTCCGTTCCATTCGGAGTCGCGTCGGGCGAGATAATCATTCACCGTAACGAGATGAACACCTTCTCCGGCCAATGCATTGAGATAGGCCGGCAGAGTAGACACCAGCGTCTTTCCTTCTCCGGTCGCCATTTCAGCAATTTTGCCTTTGTGTAGTACGGCGCCCCCGATGAGCTGCACATCATAATGCACCATGTTCCAGGTAATGGCACCTCCGGCGGCGGTCCAGCTATTACTATATATAGCCTGATCTCCCTCTATGCGCACATAATCTTTCAAAACACTCAGCGCCCGGTCGCGGTCATTCACTGTTGTAGTAATATGGGTATTTTCCTTGAAGCGCCGGGCAGTTTCCTTGACCACGGCAAAGGCCTCCGGAAGGATGCTGTCCAACACTTCTTCGATCAGGTCATCGCGCTTTTTCTTCAGTTCATCGATTTCGGTATACAGGGCATCTTTACCGGAGATATCGCGGAAAGGAAGTTCTTCTGCTTTTTTACCCAGATCGGCGACCGACGTGTCGATTTCCATCAAATGGGCTTTGATTCTCTCTTTGAATTCGCCTGTTTTGGCCCGCAAGGCATCATTGGTTAGGGCTTTATAGGCATCCAGATATTCCTTTGTGCGCTCAACCTGAGGCATGATACTTTTGATATCCTTTTCCGACTTATTACCACCAAATAACTTCGAAATAAAACCGATCATAGTAAAGAGGATTGAATATTAATTGAGAAATGAACAAAAGTAATCAGTCAAATTTGATGCTACCCCCTGTCGAAGGCCAAATTGACAGTTTGTAAAGGTAAGGAAAGGAGTGTGGAAGTGTGAGTAGCGTGAGTAGTGTGAGTAGTGTGAGTAGTGTGAATAATGCGGAATTAATCGCCGGATCTCCGTCAAGTTGTATTTTTCGCTGTTTTTTTGGCTTTTGATAAATAATTTAGTATTTTCGCTAAAACCATTAGTTATGTCAATTGCAGCACAGAATCTAAAGTATCTCCGAAAACTGAGGGGTTGGACACAGGAAGAATTTGCCACTAAACTCAAAATTAAAAGATCTCTTTTGGGGGCTTATGAGGAAGAGCGGGCAGAGCCTCGGCTGGAAGTGCTGGAAGTGGTGAGTGATATGTTTCGGTTGTCGCTCGATGAATTATTGCGAAAAAAGATGCAGGACGCCAGGGGCAGCAATTATCTGGCTAAACGCAGGGCATTGAAGATTGCCGGCACCGCCAATCAGATTCAGCTGGTCCCGGTCAAAGCGGCGGCAGGCTATCTGGCTGGGTATGGCGATCCGGAATTTTTGGACGAACTCAATACGTTTACCCTTCCGATGCTGGCTCCAGGCAATTACCGGGCATTTGAAATTGTGGGGGATTCCATGTTGCCGACGCCGAGTGGATCGGTGATCGTGGCAGAAAAGCTCGATAATCTTGAAAACGTAAAAAGCAACCTGACGTATATTGTTGTTTCGCGTAATGAAGGGATTGTATATAAACGCGTAATGAAAAATAACAAATTGAAAAACAAACTGACGCTGATCAGCGACAACACTGTTTTTCAACCTTATACCGTCAATTCGGAAGACATTCTGGAAATATGGAAAGCCGAAATGGTCGTCAGCAAAGCGAATACAGATCAGCGCTGGGACGTGAACCAGCTGGCGGGTCTGGTGAGCAATCTGCAGGAGCAGGTGAGCTCGCTGAAGAAAAAGATGAATTAGACACAACGAATTCGCTATTTTAAAATCAGTTGGTTGACTTATCTGGTAACGACTTCATTAATGCAATGGAGGCCCAGCCGCTGGCGGCGGCTGAAATAAATTGACTCTCATCATTGATCGGAAAGTTCGTATTCACAAATGGCTGAATAATATAGGATCTGGCCTCGACGAACCAAACACCATTGGATTCCTGCGATTTCAATAAAAAAACAATGGCTTGCTGACATTTTTCGTCTGAAGTTTGTATCATTCCACTTTCGTATAAAGCAAAAAGGGCCACTCCCGTTGCATAGGCATCGGCTCGCAGGGAAGGTATTTGTGCCCATCCCCCGTCGGCTCTTTGAAAATTCATTATCCTGCCAGCCACTTCTTTTTTTATTTCTGTTCCGCTGCCGCACCATTGTAAACCCATGAGCTGAAATGCCAGTTCCTGCATCGAATTTGGCCGCACATTTTCCAGCCACATTTTGGTATTTGCCAACATCTGATCCACTTTTGGTTTCAGTGCCGGAGAAGAATACAATTGTAACGCACGCAAATTAAATACGGTCGCATAAACTTGTCCGACTTCCATGGGGGCCCTTAAAAATTCTCCCGGAAAACTGCCATCGGGGTTCGCTTCACTCATAATAAAAGCAATCGCCAGATCTGTTTTGAAATCTGGCGCTATTTTTTCGGCAGCCATACCCAGCAGCATATACGGGGCAATCAGTTTTACATTTATAAAATGACGGATAATATTCGGATTGCATATCGCCTCTATAGTTCCGTCATAGGCCATTTGACGGTTTGTGGCAAAAGAATCTTCCACCGGTACCCCCTTCTGTTTGGCCAGTTCGACCAGCATGGATGTCAATGTACCATGATGACAGGAAGAGCAGTGTTTTTTTTCAATGAACGCATTACAGCTTAACTGCAGAACCGGAATACTTTTAGCTACCGCTTCCCGAATAATCTCATTGGGCACAGTAGATGTTTTATATGTCCAGCCAATAGAAATTATGCCAATAATTATTACTGTGAAAAGTAAAATGATTGCTTGTTTTAATCTAGATTTCATGTTCCCGGGTATTAAGTAATTATTTCAATTGGCTTTTAATCAACCGCACGGATTCTGTGTTTCCCATTTTAACAGCAAAATAAAGTGCATCCGATCCGTCAATCATTTTATCGGAAGCTTTAGCTCCGCGGGCAAATAGTATTTTTGTAATTTCCGGATCATCCGATTCAGCCTGCATCGCACACATGAGTGTGGTCATGCCTAACATGGATTTTATATTTGGATCTGCTCCATGATCCAGTAAATAAAAAAAAGCCTGATGGTCATTATTGGATGCCGCGAACATCAGGGGGGTAGCCGTATTCCGCAAAATACTGCTGGTATCCTGCACATTGACATCTGCACCGTTTTGAACCAGCATCTTCAGTGTATTGAACGACTTATTGGAAAGGGCACTAAAAATCGGATAGTCTTTCAAATAGGTCGTATCATTCACATTCAATCCGGCCCGGATACAAATATCCAGCATCGTTGTGTCGTTGGTTAAAGCCGCATTGTACATCAGATAACCGTCCGGTGCACTTTCTTTTAGCAGGGCACCCTTGGCTACAAATAACCTCATCAGTGGCGCGCTGCCGGGCGTGGTAGCCAATTTTACAATAGGTCTGTACCCGCCTTTCGCCGGGGTCTGCGGGTTGGCACCGGCAGATAAAAGCAGAGAAGATTTGTCGTAGTCCGGCACCGCCAGCCATAAAGCGGTTACGCTATCCGCATTCATATAATTCAGATCGGCGCCGTGATTCAACAAGATTTTCATTTCTTCCACAGAACCGTTTAACGCAGCAGCCATCAGCGCCGAATATCCCTGCAAAACGGCGTTGGAACTTGCCCCCGTTGTTAGCATCTTTTCAAGTTCGATGGTATTTCCCAACCGGATGACCGAAAACAAAGCAGCATTTTTAATACTGTCGGTAGTCGATGCCGGAGGTTGTGCGTGGCTGGCATTTTCAATTATAACAGCAAGAAGCAAACAGATAGAGCGTATGCCGATCATGTTGGAAGGTATAAGGTTTAAGGTTCAGGGCATATGGAAGTTAAGTGTTTTTCAAAACTTACCGAATTTAAAATGAGATTATTGTATCCGGATCAATGCCTGGTCAACAATGGCAAACACCTCGTCGCCGGTTACCGGACGGATCAAGGAAATGCCGGTAAAACGACTGAATGCGGGCAGCACTGCATAGGCCTTCCGAAAATAAAAACAGGGAAAATGGAGTGACTGACGGCCCGCTCCGTGCAAACGAATACCGGGATGAATATGCCCTGAAAATGAATACCCGGATATCGCCGTCCCGGTTTTTTCACCCTCCGGCAGCTCTTGCTGCGTGTCGCTGATATCGTGAATAAACTGAAAGGGCGAACGGGAAAAACAGAGCCGACTAACGTCAATCCCCGCGCGGGCATACCATTGGGAGGTTAATATATCATGGTTACCGCGAATCAGTTGGATTCGGAGCCCCGACAGATCGTTCCGCCATTTTAAAAACAAATCCATTTCTTTATTCGCGAGACTATGGAACATATCCCCCACGATGATGAGCTGGCTGGGTTGAAAATATTGTATCTGCAAAACAAGCCTTTGCAGATCTTCAGTATAAACCGATGCAGGTATTGCTATACCTGATTTTCTGAAATGGCCTGTTTTTCCAAAATGCAGATCCGAAACAATCAGTGCTTTTTCTTCTTCCCAAAACAAAGTCCGGTCGGCCGTCAGCCAGCACTGCTGCTTCCGGATTTTATGGGGTACAGGGTTTAACACAGCATAAAGATATTTTATTAAACCCGCTTTTTTTCCAGGTCGCGATGTAACTGTTCCTGCATCTTTTTAACCCGGTCCTCCAATTTTTCCGAAGAAAGATCCTCCCGCATACTATCGACTTTTATAGGGAAACAAAAAGGTGTTAGTTTCTCTGGAAAACGTAATACGATTTTACCTTTTGCAATTCGCTCCAGCATATGCCGCAACCGCTGTTCTTCCATCTGCTGTTCCATCACTTCCTGATAAGCCTGCCTTAAAAGCAGATTATGCGGATCATACTCGGTAAACACATTAAATAACAAACCGGCAGAAGATTGCAGGTGTCTGGCTTTCTTAAATTCCCCGGGGTAACCCTGAAAAATCAACCCGCCGATCACGGCCACTTCCCTGAATTTGCGGCGGGCCATTTCTGCGCTGTTTACGCTTCGCTGAATATCAGTTGAAAGTTCTTCATCAGAAAAAAGCTCATAGACATTTGTGTCATCCACCGGAATGGGTTGATCGCTTAACAATTCGAATCCGTAATCATTCATTGCAAATGAAAAAGTAATCGGCTGAATGCGGCTGATCCGGTAAGCCAGCAACGCCGCCATGGCTTCGTGTACCAGCCGGCCTTCAAAAGGATAAACGAACAAATGAAATCCATCCCGGGTTTCGATCTGCTCGATCAGGAGTTCATTGTCGTTCGGGATGTATGATAATTTTTGCTGCAATTCAAACAACGGTTTGAGTACACGCAATTCTATATCCCTGGGTTCGGGCAATGGCGTCTTATTTTCCAGCAGACCGCGCACTTCATTAAATTTTTTACGGAGCATAAATCCGAGGTTGGCCGACAAAGGCATTCGCCCGCCGTTCCAACTGGGAATCATGGATTTTTTCGCATTGGATTTCTTTACGATCGCCGTCATTTCTTTGATCATAATAAACTCCAGATTTCTGCCAGCGAGTGTAAAAACATCTCCTGGTTTCAT
The DNA here is from genome assembly GCA_043780315.1 of Bacteroidota bacterium. Lineage (GTDB taxonomy): Bacteria > Bacteroidota > Bacteroidia > Chitinophagales > Chitinophagaceae > Puia. The sequence goes on from JAYWCS010000338.1 coordinate 7,427, forward strand.
ACGCGAAATAAAATATTCTTCAATCACACCCACATACCCGCCACTCAGAAATTTAACTTTCAGCATGGAATCACTGACGATCGTTCCGATATGCAGACGATGTCTCATGGCCAAACGCCGGCCATTTATTTTATATAGCCCGTCGATGATTTCAACTTTTCTATATTCATCATATTGCTGCAGGGCCTTGCCTCCTTCTGTAATAAAATGCAGGATCTGCTGCCACTCTTCCGGTTGAATTTCCCTAAAACAATAAGTAGATGTGATCTCTTTATAAATTGTATCCGGAAAAAATCCTTCCCCAATCGCCAGCGTGCCCAGGTATTGTATCAGCACGTCAAAACAAAGCAACCGGGGTTGCCGGCTTTCAATAAAATTCAGTTGCATCGCAGACTTCAGCGCAGCCGCTTCCATCAACTCCAACGAATGGGTGGGAAGAAAATAAATCTTACTGATTTCACCTGGCTGGTGGCCACTGCGACCGGCTCTTTGTAAAAAACGCGCGACACCTTTGGGCGAGCCCACCTGGATCACGGTTTCCACCGGGCGAAAATCCACTCCGAGATCCAGACTGGACGTACAGACCACCGCTTTCAGTTTTCCGGTATGCAGCGCCTCCTCGACCCATAATCTCAGTTCCTTATCAATGGATCCGTGATGAAGTGCAACGGCACCAGCCAGCTGCGGTGCAACATTTAATATCTCCTGATACCATCGTTCACTCATCCCGCGCGTATTGATGAATATCAGCGTGGTCCGACTGCTTTCGATAATTGGAATTACCTGGTGAATCAGTTTGATACCCAGATGTCCTGCCCAAGGATATTTTTCTATTTCTTCCGGAATAACCGATTCAATGTCTATCCGTTTTGTCAGGGATGCTTTTACAATTACCGGAGAACCTTTTATTTTATTCAGAAGCGGAGAAACCAATACTTCCTGCGCCTGTTCCAGATTTCCAATCGTCGCAGAAATACCCCATACCGAGAACAGATACGGTTCGCCTGTATCCCGGATATTCGCTATGCGGGAAATGGCCAGTTCTACCTGCACCCCACGCTTGGAGCCGAGCAACTCATGCCATTCGTCCACTGCCAGTACCCGCAGATATTTGAATATATCAGGATAATTTTTTTGTGCCAGCAGCAGATGCAAACTTTCGGGGGTGATGATCAGCACTTCGGGCATCTGTTTTTTTTGCCTTTCCCTTTCACTGATTTCTGTATCCCCGTTGCGGATACCAATCTGCCATTGCATGCCTAAATCGGAAATCACTTCCCTCATGGCACGACCGACATCTTTGGCCAGTGCCCGGAGCGGCGATATCCAAAGCAGGCGGAGATGATTGCGGGTAGTCGTTTGATATGTATCGGGATATTCATTGATAAAATCGATCACCGCACCCAGAAATACAGAAAATGTTTTTCCGCAACCGGTAGGTGCATTCACGAGGCCCGAGCGAGATTCCAGCATATGCATCCACGTCTCTTCCTGAAACGCAAAGGGCTCTAGTCCTTTCGACTGAAACCAGGAAAGCACAGCCCGGTATCCCTTGCTTTCTTTTAAATACATAAAATGATTTAGGCGGCCCGGTTCGGGCATGCGGTATTCGGTCTCTCACAACGTTTTCAGGTATTCAATCAGGCCTTTTCGTTCGCGGGAACTGAGTTTATCGCCATAGGTATGTCCGGCATTGCTGTATCCGGGCAGATTGGTATTATAAACCAGTTTTGCTGCGGGTGCTTCGTGGGCCGTGTATTTCCAACCCAGCGTCTCATAATCATATTCCGGATTATCAAAATCGCGTGACCAGAACGCCGGTCTCCGTTTGCTATTCAATAGCGTCTCCAGATCAGGTACGGATCCATTGTGAAGGTAGGGTGCCGTGATCCAGATGCCGTCGAGGGGTGGTGCAATATATCCGTTAAAAGGTTCTAAGCGGGCAGGGTGATCGCCCTGGGCAAACCAGGAATTATTAAACCAGTCGATAAACTGGTAGCTCTGATAATTACTTTTATATAACATAGAATCTGTTTGTATTTCAGATTCCGGAATGAGAAGGTTGGGGTATTTTCCATCGGCACCATAATTACCATGACATTTGGAACAATTTTGTACGAAGACGATACCGCCTTGTTTGGCCAGCAGTTTGTTCACCGGTTTCGGATACGGCGGTGGTTCAATCGAATTAATATAAGCGAGCACATCGTTAAAATGCGCATCCACTTCCCGGGATTCAGCGGTATCATTGACCGTCAGCAGATTGGATGCCATGAGAAAGCGTCCAAAATCGCCGCGGCCGAATCCATTATAAAACATCGCATTTTTCTTTTTCAGCATCCACCAGGCAGGCACATCCGTTGGAACCACTTCCGTTCCCACTTCCAGCATCGGCTGATCACTCCAGCGGAATGTATTGCGGTCACGGTGACTGGCGAGCAGTGCGGCCAGCCGGTCAGCTGCATTGACCCCGCGCACCTGGGTATACATTTTACCGCCGATACCCTTTACAACCCGCAGAAAAGGTTCTGCCGCTTCATATTTTTTTGGATCCAGATTCTTCAATAACCGTTCGGCAGCGATCGCCGTTTTAGGATCCATTTTATCTCCGTGTGTAAAATCAACCGTGCTGTTTCCCAATCCCATGATCAGCTTTCCGTCAAATACCTGCGCATGGCACTGCATACAATTGGGAGCAACCACCAGTTCCCCGTTCGGCGTCTTCACGACCGTATAATCGTAGGCCACTTCTTTATTCTCCCCTTCTCTCTTTAGATAATTCAACGAACTTTTCCCAAAGCCCATTTTGAAATAAGACAATGGAATACCACTTCGCAGGTAATCGCCGGTCGTTAAATACTTATAGCCCTCACCGACGTCGCCGGTTCTTTGTTTGCTGGCGGGAATCGACACCGGATCAGCACCGGCTTTTATTTGAACAACTGATTTAAACGCTAACGCCGCGCCCGCAAATCCAAAAACCACCAGTATCTTTTTCATATCCTTCGAATTAACGCCTAAAACTAATATACTGCAACTACATTGCCATTCACTTTCTTGATGAAGTAAAGTTTTTTATTTTCGAGATACTGCAGGGTGATCGGCGAACTAACCCCCATCGATAGATTATTTTCTTTATTTGCGAATACTGGCTGGATATCAAAATCGGTAAATACTTTGAATTTTTTTTCGCCGATATCCCCTTCGAGTCTGCCGTTGTGCGCCGCCAATAATTGTCCGAAATGGAGGATGGTTTCATAACCGCGATAAACCATATCCGAAGGACGTGAATAAAAACGGGTTTTGAAATACGTCTGAACAGACATACCCAGACTATCTGCCGGATTAATATAAAAAGGCGTTGTATAATACAGTTCCTGGTCAAGGTAAACGGGCATATTAAAATCGTTGATGGCATCCCAGGTGGGCATGCCGACAATTTTCAGCGGATAGGTTTTATTCAATGCAGCGAGTTGGGCACAGGCAGCTTTACCAAAGCTTTCATCCAGGCTCCCGACCAGCACTACGTTTTTTTTATTGCTATCCAGATAGGAAACCAATTGCCGGGTATCGAGTGAATTATCCACTGTGAGATATTTCATTTTCAAAGGAACCGATGCCGTATTTTTTTCTATGGCTCCGAACTGAGCTTTTATTCTGTCTTCCTGAGCTCCTTTCTTTCTGAGATATATAATATTTGCCGTGGCCCAGTTGCGCTGGATGAATTTATAAATTGCCTCGAAATGGGATTGTAAGGTGGTATTGAGGATCACGAATTCCGGATTATTATTCACTCCACCGTCATTAGGAAAATTCACATTGATAAATGGAATTTCTTTTGCATGAGCCGCATTGGCCAGCACACGTAATTCATTCACCGACACATGTCCGAGGATCAGCTGGATATTAGCAAACGCTGTTTCATCCAGCATCTGCTGCAGCGATTTGCTTGCATTGCGTGTATCGTAGACCGTTACATCCACATTGGCATGCACGGCGGACAAGGAATCCATCGCCAGTTGCAGGCCTTCATAAAATTCCAGTCCCGGGTTAAAATATTTGGGGAAATTCTGATCAAACCGGTAATTACCGGCCGCGTCAAATGCAGAGTCCAGATACAACGGAAGAAAGACAGCGATATGGAATTTTGCAGTGTCAGACGTGTCCGCCCTACTTCTTCCACTGAAGGCAAACAATAGAAAAATAATTACAGGTAATCCTTTTTTCATAATTCACTTTATTCCCATTCGATGGTAGCCGGTGGTTTGCTGCTGATATCATATACCACCCGGTTAATTCCTTTCACCTGGTTGATAATATCGTTTGAAACCTGGGCCAGAAATTCATAGGGGAGATGTGCCCAGTCTGCCGTCATCCCATCTACGGAAGTTACTGCCCGCAGGGCAATGGTAAACTCGTAGGTGCGTTCATCCCCCATCACCCCCACACTTTTTACAGGGAGGAGAATGGCTCCTGCCTGCCAAACCGAGGCATAAAGTTGATGATCTTTCAACGCTTGCGTGAACACATGATCCGCCTGCTGCAGCAGTTTGACTTTTTCCGGACTCACTTCACCCAGAATGCGGATGGCAAGGCCGGGCCCCGGAAACGGATGACGTTGCAACAGGTCGTCGGGGATACCAAGTTCATGGCCAACGCGACGCACTTCATCCTTAAATAAAAAACGCAGCGGCTCCACAAGTCCCAGTTTCATTTTCTTAGGCAAGCCACCAACGTTGTGATGCGACTTGATGGTTTGCGACGGTCCGTGAACAGAAATACTCTCAATCACATCGGGATAGATCGTTCCCTGTCCGAGTAAATCAACCCCTTTCATCTTTTGAGCTTCTTCGGCAAATATTTTAATAAACTCTTTACCGATGGCTTTACGTTTTTTTTCGGGATCCGTTTTTCCTTTTAATTTTTTATAAAATTGTTTTTTCGCATCAATACCTTTTACATTCAGTCCGATGCGCTGATAGGTATCCAGCACTTGCTGAAATTCATCTTTGCGCAACACGCCGTTGTCTACAAAAAAACCAAAAAGCCGTTTCCCAATGGCCTGGTGAATCAGGATAGCCGCCACCGTCGAATCCACTCCACCGCTGAGGGCCATGATGACTTTTCTATTGCCGATCTTTTTTTTCAGACCGGCAACCGTTTCGCTGATAAAATGCGCGGCCGTCCACTGCTGATTACAACCACAAACGTCGACCAGAAAGTTTTGAATGATTTTTTTTCCTTCTGTAGAATGATATACTTCAGGGTGAAACTGCAAACAATATAAAGGAAAACCTTCTCCATTATTGCGGAAAGCAGCATATGGAATAGAATCGGTGGTTGCCAGAACGTCAAACCCGGCGGGTAAGTCGAGAATAGTGTCTGCATGACTCATCCAGACCTGCGACAAATCATTCACCCCTTTTAATAATACATCATCTTTGACTTTACTCATCAGCGCACGGCCATATTCTCTTTTACTGCTATTGGCAACCCGACCACCAAATTCTTTTGCTGTCAGCTGCGCACCATAACAAATGCCAAGTACGGGATAGCTTTGGTGTAACAATTTAACGGCTACCAACGGGGCATTTGGATCATTGACGGAGAAAGGGGAACCGGATAAAATAATACCCTTTATGGCAGGATCAGCCGGAATTTTCTGAAAAAAGGGAATGATCTCACAATACACATTGGCTTCACGAACAGAACGGGCGATCAGCTGGGTATACTGGGAACCAAAGTCGAGGATGAGAATCTTTTCGTTCATGAGCGGCAAAGATAAAGAAATGATCTGCCCTTTTTCAGCCCGCCGTCGCTGATTTTCCTCCCGACGACGCCGATTTTCAGCTCAAAACGTTATCTTTTTACTGACCAATAGCGTCTCTTGGGAAATTTTTTTTCTAACCGGTTTAAAAACCGAACTTCTCACAAAGAATCGATCACCATGAGAAAGACCCTTTATTTACTTTTTATCGCTTTTTTGTCGTTGTCCTCCTGTCGTTTTCTGGGAAAGCGGGTAAAAGGAAATGGGGTGATGAAGACGGAAGAAAGACCGGTTGGGAACTTTAAAGAAGTACAGGCCAACGGAGATATGAAGCTGGTTGTCATTCAGGGAGATCGGAAGCCCGTGAAACTGGAAGGCGATGAGAATATTCTTCCCTATATAGAAATTCTTCAGAATGGAGAGCAGATCACCATCCAACCCAAAAACGGTTATAGCCTAAGTCCTTCCGGCGACCTCACAGTTTATGTTACCTCACCCTCCTACAAGAGCATCGATGTGTCAGGATCCAGTGATATCATCGGACAAAATAAAATCACCAGCAACGAAACATTGGATTTGCAGGCAAGCGGTGCCGGCGATATTAAAGTGGAAGTGGATGCGCCCAAAGTGACTGCTGGTATATCCGGGAGCGGATCGATTACCCTCAGGGGCCAGACAAAAGATGTGGAACTCGATCTCAGCGGGGCCGGGCACGCCTATTGTTTCGAGCTGCTGGCCGAAAATACCAAAGTAGATATTTCGGGTGCAGGGAGTGCACAGGTATATGCCAGTGTCAAACTGACTGCTTCAGTGAGTGGCGCCGGAAATATAGAGTATAAAGGAAATGCCGCCGTAAGTCAGAGCATCAGTGGTGCAGGCAGCGTCAATAAATCGGAGTAATTAAAGATCTACATATCGTACCCGGATCCAAATATCGCGGTTTCGACCTTTATCATCGGTGCATGAAATTTTTACCGGCCCTTCCCCGGGAATAAAAAATTGCTTGGTACCGGCATCGGCGGTTTTATAAAAACGATTATTAATATACCAGTAGATTTTATTGACGTCGTTCCCGCTATGACAACGCAATTGTAATGGCTCTGGATCTTTTTTGTTGATCAGGTATTCAAATCCTGCGGTCGGCGACGTAATCTGGGGACCCCCTTCCCGGAATATTTTATCGCAGGCGGGATTATGGGGCGGAATTTTCTGATACACAATTTGATTTTCTTCGAAATATCGTTGCATTTCAGGTGAAATGATTTTATACAGCTTTTTCTTATACCCGTTAACCGGCATACAGGTTCTGCAGTAGGATATTTTCTCATCGGCCGAAATAAAAACCTCCTGTATATGTGAGCAAATTTTGCCGGAAGAAACTCCCGGTATAAAATAATCCGTGATCTGATTGCTGCAGTACGGACCGGGCAATAATCCCGTTTCAGCGCATACCAGCCGCTCGTCCAATGAAGCAGGTTTTGTAAACCATTGTTCATCGGCATCATAATCAATGGTATTGAAAATCTTAAAAAGCAACGGAGTGGCGGTGTTTGCGCCACTTAATTCAGGCACGCCACGGGCAGAAAAATTCCCGTACCACACCCCCACTGTATAACGACGGTTGTAACCGATGCTCCAGGCATCCCGCCGGCCATAGGATGTGCCCGTTTTCCAGGCAATTTTTGGAAGATGCGTGGTGGACTGCCAGTTGAGTGGAAAATCCGGTCGGTTTATTTTTGAAAGAATTTCATTCACCATAAATGTCGAAGCCGCACTGAGAATACGTTTTGGCAGGGCACCCGAATCGTTTTTTTGGTATGAAGGAGAAATATAAAGGCCCTGATTGGCAAAAACGCTGAAGAGTCCCGTGAGTTCCTCCAGACTGGCTCCGCAGCCTCCCAGTATCAACGACAGTCCAAGTTTGCGCTGATTTTTTTTCACTGTTTCAAATCCGCAGGCGGCCAGTTGCTGAATCAGTCTGTCTTTTCCCAACAGTTGTAAACTGCGCACCGCCGGGATGTTCAGGGAATGCTCCAGTGCATATTCCATGCGCACGGAACCGTTGAAGCGCCGATCGAAATTTTCCGGTGAATAGCCGTTATAGTTTACTGCGACATCATAAATGACTTGTTTGGGTGATAAAATTCCATCGTCCATGCAAAGGCCGTAGAGCAGTGGTTTCAGGGTACTACCCGGTTGCCGTATCGCAGCGGCCCCATTCACCTGTCCCCCGTCCACAGTATCCTTAAAATTTGCCGAACCCAGATAGGCAACAATCAGATGGGTCTGGTTATCAATCACCACAACGGCGGCG
>JAYWCS010000339.1:0-2091 GCA_043780315.1 Bacteroidota bacterium
ATCCATCGGGGAGCGTTATCACATTCTTCTCGCCATACGCCGTTTCGTATTTTTTAGTAGATGAAGGCGTCAAAAAATAATAGCCCAGGGAAGCGCCAAAAACCAGCAATAAAACGGCGACGGCAACCTTCCAGGCTCTTCCATACCGCGGTGCCAGAGCCAGTAAGGGCGTGGAAAGCATGCGTTCGCCGGTTTCCTGATCCAGCCGTTTGTGGATCTGCTGAAGCACTTTATCCCGGAGGCCCTCCCGGTTTACTTCCGATAGCTGATCCAGATAATTTTCGGCATGATCGTATCCACGGTACCAATCATCCAACAGTTGGATTTCTTCCGGGGTACATTGGTTTGAAAAATATTTATCGATCAATTGAAGTAGCTGGTTCCGGTCCATACATTGGCATAACACCGGGGGCCGGATATTTCCGCCGCTTTTTTAAAAATAAAAAAGAAATTAATTTCCGTGGAGGAAAAATAACACCGGAACGGCGGAAAGAAAATCACCCAGCGAGCTTTTCAGCAGGCTCATTGCACGGCGAAGATATTTTTCAGCCCGGTGTTCGGAAATACCCAATTTTTCAGCAGATACTTTAATCGTAAAATGTTGTTGTTTATTGAGTTGATAGACAGCACGGTATTTAGCCGGCATAGCCAGCAGACGTTCTCCAATTGCACGTTGCAGGGCATTGTAAGAAACGGTTTCGGCTGTATTGTTTTCTGATAGTGGAATCCGCAGGGCAGCCATTTGCATATGTTTCGCCCGCCGGTTCTGATTTCTCAGATGATTCAGTATACGATTTTTCAATGCACCATGGAGATAAGGACCCAGGGCGATCTCTACATCCAGCTGTGCCCGGATCTGATAAAAGTGCACAAAAAGATCCTGTACAATTTCTTCACAAGAGGAACGCTCGGGTATTCTCTTATAAGCCGCGTTAAAAAGTGAGTCCCAGAATTTAAGATAGATTGTATCAAAGGCTGAACGGTCGTCCGCCTGAATCAACTCCAGCAGTTGCTTATCCGTGAGATAAGATAAATAAATAACGCGGGCAGACATCTTACAGAATTTTATATCCTGGCAAACATAACCATCGGATTTAGCTCACCGAAATATTTTTCCGTTCCAGCTCTTTTTGATTTTTTTCAATTTGATCAACCCGTTGTACTAATGCATCGAGATTTCGAAAGTGTATATAGGCTTTGCGATATTTATGGGCATCAAAGGCCGGGGATCCCATATATACTTCTCCTTTTTTGGTGATACTTTTTGAAATACCGGATTGCGCGGTAATGGTTGTATTATCGGCAATCGTTAAGTGGCCCACAATACCCACCTGCCCGCTGAACATACAATTTTTTCCGACTCTGGTGGAACCTGCCACCACACCGTGCGCAGCAAAGTAGGTGTTTTCGCCGATTTCAACATTATGCGCGATATGAATGAGGTTATCAAATTTCACTCCCTTGCGCAGGATGGTGGAACCCAATGTAGCACGGTCGATCGCGCAGTTGGCACCGATTTCAACATCGTCTTCGATGACAACATTACCGATTTGCGGCACTTTTTTATGATTGTTTTCAGGATTAAAACGGAAGCCATCACTGCCAATGACAGTGCCGGAATGAATGATGCAGTTTTTTCCAATAATTGTTTCAGAATAAATTTTGACGCCGGCAAAAATGGTGCTGTCGTCGCCAATCACCACGTTATCACCAATATAAACCTGCGGGTAAACTTTTACGTTATTTCCAATGCGTGCATTTTCGCCAATAAAAGAAAATTCCCCTGCATAAATATCTTTACCCACGGTGGCAGTCTCAGCGATAAATGACATTTTGGATATCCCTTTTTTATTAAGTTTTACTTCGTTATACATTTCCAGCAACTGCGTAAATGCATTTCCGGCATTCTCTACGCGGATCAATGTGCTCATTACGGGCTCCGTTAATACCAGATCTTTATTGACAATCACAACACAGGCTTTTGTTCCATACAGATATTGCGTATATAATGGATTTGCCAAAAACGAAACCGATCCAGGGACACCTTCTTCTATTTTTGATAATTTCGTTACAACGGCCTCCGCATTACCT
>JAYWCS010000340.1:0-2525 GCA_043780315.1 Bacteroidota bacterium
GGAATGGTCGCCAAAGAGTTACGTGCATCGATCGGAATGAAACCCCTCGGAGGAATATTCAGCGTCGGGGTCGAAGAACAATACCGCTGGAAAGATTCGGTTCAGACTGAAGCCGAAATCAGGATCTGGGTTGCTGAAGGCACAGCGAATGGCATGCGTCCCTGGTTTACCAAATTCTCCGGAGTTCTCTACGACAAACGCTGGCTTGATACTGTTGATAAAATATACCAGGTGCTTTACCGAAATGAGCGATATCTAAGAAACACGGCACCCATGGCAAGGGTCGGAATGGTGTTCACCGAACAAAACCGGAACTATGGAAATGAGTCCTGGCAGCAGAAAAACGGTGATCATGCCCTTGGAATGTACCATGCGCTTATCGAAGACCGCATGCCTTTTGAAATGGTGAATGACCGACTGCTTGAGGCAGAAAATCTGAAGCCCTTCAAACTTTTGGTGCTGCCAAACATAGCAGCGCTTTCAAAAAAACAATGCGATCAAATACGAAAATTCGTGGAAAACGGCGGAAGCATTCTGGCCACTTTCGAAACTTCGCTTTATGATGAGGATGGAAAACGCCGGACAGATTTCGGGCTAGCCGACCTATTCGGTGTCTCCTACGATAAAGGTGTCGAAGGACCGATGCAAAACAGCTACCTTCGTCTGAAGGAAGATTCTTCAACCAAAATGTTTCACCCGGTATTAAAAGGGCTGGAAGATGCTTACCGGATTATCAACACTGTTCACCGGGTGAAAGTTGTCCCTGGTACAACGTTCCCGGATCCGGTAACACTGATCCCTTCCTACCCTGATCTCCCGATGGAAGATGTTTATCCACGCATTCCGGAAACTGAAATCCGTGGAGTCTATTTAAAGGAAGTTGGCAAGGGCCGGATAGCCTATTTCCCGGGAGATATCGACAGAACTTTCTGGCAAATCATGAGTGCCGATCATGGCAAATTGCTGCGAAATACCATCCGCTGGGCGCTTAATGAAGAACCAATCGTCGAAGTGAAAGGAGCTGGAGTGATAGATGTAACTGCTTGGCTACAAGCCGACTCCATGACTGTGCACCTGGTAAACCTGACCAACCCGATGATGATGAAAGGTCCATTCCGCGAACTGATACCAGTGGACGAAAAGGTTAGAATAAAAATCCCGCCAGGATCAACAGTGAATGGTGTAAGGTTGCTTGTTCGCGGACAGAAGTCTGATTACAAGATTATTGATGGAAATATCCATCTAAATGTTTCTCAAATTCCTGATCATGAGATCATTGGAATAGATTTGGTATAACATCAAAGATTCTGATTCAGACATTATTTCTTCATTTTAGTCGGATACGCCGGCCTTACGGGTTCCTCAACGGGATTTTTGGCTAACTCCTTCAGAGCAACTTCTATGGCCTTCTCCAGTTGCAGGTCCTTTCCTGCTATCACATCTGCCGGCCATTGTTCTACTTCAATATCAGGTGCTACGCCAACATTCTCCACCACATATCCATCCTTGGTCCAGATGGCAAGGTTTGGCGCTGTAACTGATCCTCCGTCGAGGAATTCCGGGAACCCAAGTATGCCTACCAGACCTCCCCAAGTTCGTTTCCCAACTAGGGTGCCAACATTGAATTTTCTGAACATCCACGGCAGGAAATCACCACCCGAACCTGCTGTTTCATCAGTAATCATCACTTTAGGTCCCTGGATGGAGGCGCTCGGAGATTTGAGATCCGATCCATATCGCATGTTCCAGTTGGCTTGAAGGGGACGTCGAAGAATATCGATATAGTAATCAGCCAGAGAACCACCACCATTGAATCGTTCATCCACAATGATGGCTTTTCTATTTGCCTGCGGGAAAAAATATCTTTTAAAATATTCGTGTCCGGCGCCGGACGTATTGGGCACATAAACATAGGCAACCTGACCATTGGTCGCCTCGGTTACTTTTTTAAGGTTCCCCTCCACCCAGTCGCGGTTCCTCAGTGAATATTCATTGCTTATGGGTACCACTTTCACGGTACGCGAACCTTTGTAATCTGGCTGATCACTGATGGTCAGCTCAACAATTTTGTCATTGGTATTCTCGAAGAAACTGAACAGGTTTTTATCCGCCGTAACATCATTCCTGTTGACGGCAAGGATGTAGGCTCCCGGACTAATGTTCAGACCAGGCTCGGTTAAAGGTGATCTGAGGTCGGGATTCCAGTTCAGTCCCCCGTAAATTTTCTTAATCTGGTACCTGTTTCCTGAAATCGTATAATCGGCTCCGAGTAATCCTACTCCGACACTTTTGGGTTCGAAAAGGCGATCCCCACCATTTGAGATGCGGTGATGGCCGACTCCCAGTTCACTGCACATCCATTGAATAACCCTGTTAAGGTCACTTCTGCAGGCAAGATCCGGAAGAAATTTCGCATATTTTGTTTTCATGGCAGGCCAGTCGACCCCATGCATACCAGGATCGTAAAAATAGTCACGGTTCACTCTCCATGCCTCATCAAAAATTTCAGGCCATTCTGCCACGGG
>JAYWCS010000341.1:0-4151 GCA_043780315.1 Bacteroidota bacterium
GGTTGAGGGTTGATGGTTGAGGGTTGATGGTTGACGGTGGATGGGAGCGCGCTTTAAGCTTCTTCGAGCATCTCCCGCATTTTCAATATCAACTCAGACCGTGTAAAAGGAATACCCATAATCTTATTATACCCGATGGCATCCACAAAATACTGATCTCGGATAATTTTAATCAGCTGCCCGTTGTTGAGTTCCGGAATCAACACCATATCAAAGTTCTCCAATATATGCCCAAGATTTTTCGGGAAAGGCCGGATATAACGGAGATGCGCATGCGAAACAGCGAGTCCTTCTTTCTGCAAGTCTAATACAGCGGTCTTGATGGATCCGTAGGTGGATCCCCACCCGAGCACCAGCAGCTTGCCTTTTTCAGGGCCACTGTCCAGCTTTTGATGCGGAATATAATCGGCTATTTTATCCACTTTCTCCTGCCGGAGTTTCACCATCAGCTGATGATTTTCGGGATCATAACTCACATTGCCCGTGATATTTTCTTTTTCCAATCCACCGATCCGATGCTCCAATCCAGGTGTGCCCGGAATCGCCCAGGGCCTGACACCTCTCTCATCACGTTGATAAGGCTGAAGTTTTTGTTCGTGATGACCCAGCTCCGTTTTGAATTTCACGTCGATCGGATGCAGGTGTTCGGCATCCGGAAATTTCCAGGGCTCCGATCCATTCGCAATAAATCCATCGCTAAGAAAAATAACGGGTGTCATATGTTGCACTGCAATCCGCACCGCTTCATATACCGCATCGAAACAATCGCTGGGGGTGGAAGCAGATATGACGGGCATCGGACTTTCTCCGTTTCTTCCGTAATACGCCTGCAGTAAATCACTTTGTTCTGTTTTAGTTGGCAATCCGGTGGAAGGCCCGCCCCGCTGAATATCGCAGATCAACAATGGAATTTCCAACATCATCGCCAATCCCATCGCTTCAGATTTCAGCGCCATACCCGGACCAGAAGTAGCCGTCACCCCCAAACATCCTCCATAACTGGCACCAATAGCCGCTGTAATTCCTGCGATCTCATCTTCGGCCTGAAATGTGCGAACACCAAATGCTTTATGCCGGCTGAGTTCATGTAAAATATCGGAGGCCGGCGTGATCGGATACGTACCGAGAAAAAGTGGCAGCCCGCTTTTTTCAGAAGCAGCAATCAGTCCATAGGCCACCGCCTGGTTTCCCATGATCGAACGATAGGTACCCGGTTGCAGTTTGGCTTTGGCAACCGTATAGGTCGTTGTAAAGGCTTCCGTCGTATCGCCATAATTATATCCGGCGCGTAATGCACGGATATTACTTTCGAGGATATCTGGTTTCTTACCAAATTTTTCCGTGAGAAACTGAATGGTACTTTCCAGATTCCGATTGTACATCCAGTATAAGAATCCCAGCACAAACATATTTTTTGCGCGGTCCCGTTCTTTTGTTCCAAGACTAATATCTTTCAATGCTTCCCGCGTGAGTTTGGTCACGTCGATGCGGATCAGGTCGTAATTATTCAGACTATTATCTTCCAGCGGGTTAATGCCTTCGGGATAGTTGGCGAGGCGAAGATTCTTGGGATCAAATCCTTCGGTATTGGCAATGACCCGACCGCCTTTTTTCAAACTCTTCAGATTCGTTTTCAAGGCCGCGGCATTCATCGCCACCAATACATCACATTCATCCCCGGGAGTGAAAATATGTTCGCTCGAAAAATGTAACTGAAATCCACTCACACCGGGTAGAGTGCCCTGCGGCGCGCGAATTTCCGCCGGAAAATCGGGAAAAGTAGCCAGATCGATGCCCAGCAGGGCGGTATTGTTCGTAAACTGGCTGCCGGTAAGCTGCATTCCATCTCCGGAATCACCGGCAAATTTGATCACAACGTCTCTTAAAACGGTCTCGGTAGGCTTGGCTGACATAGCGGGTAAAGGTAGATGTTTTGGGCTGAACGATGAAAGCGGAACGCAGAACACGCGACACCTCTATAGACCGGCCCCCAAAAATTACAGCAATGCTTTATAAATACTTTGCATCACATTGCCCCGCACACTCAGGGTATTGAGTTTCGTATCTTCTGTCGGATTCACGCGGTTCGAAAGAAAAATATAGACGATCTGCTGCGAGGGATCGGCCCATACACAGGTGCCGGTAAAACCCGTATGACCGAAAGTTTCGGCAGATGCCGCGGCACAGGGATAGGGTTCCTTGCGCGTAGCATTATCTTTTTCCGGTTTGTCGAATCCCAAACCGCGGCGGCTGCCTTCACTATGATAGGCGGTGAAATATTCGACGGTTTCTTTTTTCAGATACTGATGACCCGCGATCGACCCCCCATTCATCAACATCTGCATGATCACCGCCAGGTCATAGGCATCGCTGAATAAGCCGGCATGGCCCGACACTTCACCAAACATCGCTGCGCCGGCATCGTGCACATCCCCGCGCAAAAGTTGCCGTCGAAAGTTTTCATCCAGCGTGGTCGGTGCAATCCGGTTCAACGGAAAATGTACCCAGGGAAGAAAACCGGTGGTCTTCAATCCCATCGGCAGATAAAAATTCGTATAAGCATACTGGTCGAGCGTCTGCCCACTGATCGCCTCCACAATCTTACCCATGAAAATAAAATCGTTGTCACTGTAAACATATTTTCCGGAAGGACCGAGTTTGCTGGTCAGTATTCTTTTGTACATCGTGTCTTCCCAGTCACTGCGCATATACCAGTTTTCTGCTACGCGGATGCAATGCAGACTATCGGCTTTCGAACCATATATACCGGGCAGCGGCAGACCGGTTTCCTTCGAAATCGTTT
This sequence comes from Bacteroidota bacterium, assembly GCA_043780315.1. Lineage (GTDB taxonomy): Bacteria > Bacteroidota > Bacteroidia > Chitinophagales > Chitinophagaceae > Puia. The sequence continues at coordinate 2,804 of JAYWCS010000341.1, forward strand.
CTGCATAAAAAGGAATATAATCTTTCAGTCCGGCTTGATGCAACAACACATCCCAGATTTTCAAAGTATCCTTATCACTGCCTTTCACCCAGGGAAGATAATCGCCCAGCGTTTTATGGAGATCCAGTTTTCCTTCATCATATAATTTCATGACCGAAATCGTCGTCGCGCATACTTTCGTTACCGATGCCAGATCATACAACGTTTCCGGATAGACGGGCTCATTTTTATTGTACTCTAAAGTTCCAAAGGCTTTCTCATACGCGATCTGTCCGTTTTTTGCTACCAACACCACGCATCCGGGTGCGGCCTGCAGAGTGATCGCGCGTTTACAAATGGAATCAATCCTAATTAATTTCGCCGGATTAAATCCTAATGAAGAGGCTCGCACTTCGGGCAGCGCCCCGCGGAAGAAGGTAATGCCAAATCCCGCTTTCATCCCCTCGCACACAGACACCGGTAAGCGACCCTTCGCTAAAAATTTTCCATCCATCCAGTCGGCCGCGACAGATTGCGTTATATCGTTATCATCATAACAGGCAAGGAGTACAGATGCTTCGCAAACATATTTCAGTGCATATGGATTTCCGAATACAAACGTGACAGCGCCGGGCAGCTGATCCAGTTTTTTCAACAACTGCAAAGCTGCCGTACTGATTCCAAAATCATGCGCCGGATACCGGTTGATATTATGCAATCCAATAACGATCATATCGTATCGGCCCCGCAGCAATTCGAAAGCAGCGGCGGCTTTCGCGCTATCCAGTGCATAATCGAAATAATAGTTGTTGGCATGAAAATCATCGCGCATGCGGCGACTGAATATATTGTCGTTCATCAAACCAAAACCGATATACGCAATCCGTTTGCCGGGGACGGAACTCGGAAACGGCAATTCGTTTCTGCGTAGCAGAGTGATCGACTGCCTGGCGACGGTGCGATACAAATCGGGCACATCTTTATTGAGATCCTGAATCAGATGGGTGGTATCGATCGGTAGCCAGTTGCTCAAACCCAATTGATATTTTGCCATGAGCACTTTTTTAACGCGCGCATTCAGGTCCTTCCATTTGAGTTTTTTTTGTTGAATGGCCTTAAAGATTTTCGCCATGCTGAGTGCCACATCACCGGGTAAACAAAGCATATCGTTCCCGGCGATCAGCGATTCAACAGAGGCGTCACCATCCGGAAAATATTTGCTCACGCCTTTCATCTCAAGTGCATCCGTAAAAGTCAGTCCGTCGAATTTCATTTCCTTACGCAACAGATTAGTGACGGTATTGGCGGACAGCGACGTGGCGCGGTTTTCACGCGCATCGAGTACCGGTACATAAAGATGACCGGTCAT
>JAYWCS010000342.1:0-3541 GCA_043780315.1 Bacteroidota bacterium
TTCAACTGGAAGCCTTATTTCTGGGGCAGGCCAATTTGCTCGAGGACGAATACAGGGACAGCTATGTGATCATGCTCCAGAAAGAATACGGTTTTCTAAAGAAAAAATACGGTTTAAAAAGAATTTATGAACCCATACATTTTCTTCGCATGCGACCAGAAAATTTCCCGGGCATTCGTCTTTCCCAGCTCGCCGCATTTTTTTCAGCAACGACTTCTTTGTTTGCCTGGCTGCTGGATGGCGAATCTTTAAACGATTGTAGAAAAAAACTGACGGTAACCGCAAACGATTACTGGCATTACCGTTATGTGTTCGACAAACCAGCCCCTTTCAGGAAAAAAGTAATGGGTTTTAATATGTGCAATAATATTATTATCAATAGCATCATTCCACTTTTATATACTTATGGACGGATGACTCCGCATATGGCCGTGTTGAAAAAATCATTGCGCTGGCTGGAAGAAATGCCGGCCGAACAAAACCATTGTCTGGATGGATGGAAGCAGATTGGTATCAGCGTAAAAAAAGCAGGTGCCTCACAGGCCCTGCTCGAATTGAAAAAACAGTTTTGCGATCAGCGAAAATGCCTGAAATGCGATATCGGAAAACACCTGCTGGATCCAAGCGGGTATACAGACTGCACTACATAAGAGGCACCTCAGCTACCGGCCAGTTATAAACGACCTGGATGTCCATTGCCGGATGAAGGCTATATTTAACCGGACAGGTATCGGCCGCTCGTTCGAGAATAATTTTATGCTTATCGGATAAGGACAGGAACTCCGGAAAATGAAATGTTAAATGAACCCCTCCGATCCGCCGCGGATCCGCCAGCATGATTTTTTGCACCTCGATACGCGTTCCTTTTAAATCGATCACCAGATCACGGGCTTTTTGTCCCATGATGGTCAGCATACAACTGCCGAGTGCAGTCGCCACCAGATCAGTGGGCGAGAAACTTTCTCCTTTTCCCTGATTATCAACCGGCGCATCCGTTTCCAAGCGGGTCCCCGATGAAATATGCCTGGCAACTGTTCGGAGTTCTCCTTCGTAAATAACAGTGGAGGTCATATATTTTTTCATAAATTTACAATTGTAATTCTAATCATGTCGGTAAAAAACATTCTGTTTCTTTTCTTCCTGGTACTCTTATCACTTCCGGTTTTTGCGCAGCAGCCCGGAAGGCCCGTTTACAGCAATGATAAAAAGACGGCGAAAAAGCAACGGATAAATGAAATGATGAAAATGGAAGAAGATGGCGACCTGATTTTCAATCATTATACCGTTTTTGGATTTCGACTCGCATCCAACGGGTATGGACTTTTATACGAACGCGGGAAATTTCTAAGCAATCATAAAACCCGGATACTTCAGATTGAACTCAATGAAGTAAAGGATCCCAAAGATCATAAAGAAGCGGTATCCGGCGATGGGTATAGTAATAATTACGTTTCAGTGGGTCGTTTAAATAATTTATACGAGCTCAGAGCTTCCCTGGGTCAACAGTATCTGATTGGAGGAAAAGGCAATAGAAACGGGGTTGCGGTAACAGTGCTTTATAGTGGCGGCGCTTCGCTGGGAATCCTCAAACAATATGTTTTAAATGTATTTCCGAATGATTCAGCACAGTATACAATTAAAAGTACCTATCCCTCGATCTTCGACAGTTCTTATAAGGTATACAATGCCCTCGGACTTGGCGGCGGATGGAACAATCTCCAGTTTGTACCCGGTTTGAATGGAAAACTCGCCATGCGCTTCGATTATGGCCGTTTTAATCAGAATATTACAGCCATTGAAGCCGGTATTACGGGCGAATTTTATTTCAAAAAAATGCCCCTGATGTACCCGGTACCCGAGAAACAGTTTTTTTTTAACGCCTATATAAGTATTATGTTTGGCAGCAGAAAGTAATTAATTTTGTTCTTTCATTATACCATGCAGGAAGTTCCCGTATTACCCAATATAGACGTTACAGATAATCGCATCAAAAAGCCAAACTGGCTGCGCGTTAAACTTCCCATCGGAGAAAATTTCAAACAGGTCAGAAATCTCGTTGATCAGCACAAGCTTCATACGATTTGCGAAAGTGGCAACTGTCCCAATATGGGCGAATGCTGGGGGGCCGGTACCGCCACTTTCATGATCCTGGGTAATATATGCACACGTAGTTGCGGATTTTGCGCCGTCGCTACCGGCCGTCCACCGGCCGTAGACTGGGACGAACCACAACGCGTGGCTTCAGCCATCCATCTGATGAAGGTTAAACATGCGGTCATTACCTCGGTGGACCGGGACGAAATTAAAGACGGAGGAAGTATCATCTGGCAGAATACGATTCGTGCAGTGAAATCCTTAAATCCGGAGACAACATTGGAAACCCTCATACCGGATTTTAAAGGAGAAGCGGAAAATATTCAGCGGATCATGGAAACACCTCCCGATGTCGTATCCCATAATATTGAAACCGTTGAGAGGCTTACTAAACAAGTGCGCATACAGGCAAGATATTGGAGAAGTATGCAGACCCTGCAGATTCTTAAGAAAGGCGGCATGCGCACAAAAAGTGGTATTATGCTCGGGCTCGGGGAAGAAAAAGAAGAAGTAATTCAAACGATGAAGGATCTCGCCAATAATGGGGTAGACGTAATCACCATCGGGCAATATCTGCAGCCAACGAAAAAACATTTACCGGTCGTTCGCTTCGTCCATCCCGATGAGTTTGCAGAATATCGCGAGATAGGTTATGAACTTGGACTCGACTATGTTGAAAGCGGCCCGCTGGTTCGTTCCTCCTATCACAGCGAGAAACATGTATTCAGCGGTTTTGGCAGAAATCAATGGATGGCAGAAAAACGAAATAACTCCCTTTAATTTTTAGAGAGCTGCGAACTGCCTGGCACTATCAGGGCATGTCCCAAACCAGTGCACTGGCGCCCAGAATTGCAGCGTCGGATTCCCGCAGATGAGAAACGAGAATCTTCACCCGGTTCTGGAATACCTGAATTAGATTGGATTCCATATGCTCCCGGGTGGGTTTTAAAATCAGGTCCCCGGCTTTGGTGAGACCTCCGAACAGTATAATCGCCTCTGGACTGGAAAACATAACAAAATTAGCCAGCGCCATACCAAGAATTTTTCCGGTATAGTCAAATATTTCACGTGCTACTTTATCGCCCTGAATAGCCGCATCGTATACTTTACGGGAGTCGATCTCGTCTAAGGGAATTTGGCGGAGCAAACTTTCAGCATCTGTTTTTCCCAATACTTCCTTGGCAGTGAGGGTCACCCCGGTGGCAGACGCATAACTTTCCAAAGAACCATATTTTCCGGTTCCTTCATGAAATCGTCCATCGGGAATAATGATGGTATGCCCGAGTTCACCGGCAAAGCCATCATGACCCAAAACAATCTTTCCATCAATCACAATTCCACTACCAACGCCTGTGCCCAATGTGATGACGATGAAATGTTTCATGTCTTTGGCGCAGCCATACATCATTTCGCCCATAGCAGCAGCATTGGCATCATTAGTAAGTTT
>JAYWCS010000343.1:0-5787 GCA_043780315.1 Bacteroidota bacterium
AATGACTGTTTGATTAGAAAAACAACTTCTATTTTAAATTATCGAGTGCCAGATTCAAACTCAATACATTCACTTTTGCTGTTCCGAATAATCCCAGTAAGGGTTGGGTAACATGCTGATCGACCAGTGTTTTTATTTTTTCTTCACTCAGTCCCCTTGCTTTTGCAACGCGGGCGACCTGGATATAAGCACCCATGGGTGAAATATCGGGATCCAGTCCGCTGCCGGAAGCGGTAACCAATTCAGCAGTAATCTGACTTTTCTGGACGGAACTATTGTGAGCAACAAAACTATCGATTCTGGATTGAACGTCTTTCAGATAATCCGGATTGGAAGGACCTTTATTACTTCCACCGCTTCCGGCTGCATTGTAGGCAACGGCAGAGGGGCGGCTCCAGAAATAATTGTCTTTTGTAAAACTTTGTCCTTCGAGTGCGTACCCTACTGTTTTTCCGTTGAGTACCACTTTATCCCCTTCTCCGTGACTGGGCACCAACTGTGCAATTCCCAAAATCACGAGCGTGTAGATGCCGGAGAAGAAAATCAAACAGACAAGCGTGAGTTTAATAGCTGGTAAAATATATTGTTTCATAAATTAATTTTAAAACCAAATAGATACGAACAGGTCAATCAATTTAATTCCGATGAATGGTATTATTATTCCGCCTAATCCATAGATGAGCAGATTACGACGGAGCAACGCGCTGGCGCCAATCGGTTTGTATGCAACGCCCCGTAAAGCGAGGGGTATCAAAAGCGGAATGATGATCGCGTTAAAAATTACCGCGGAGAGAATAGCACTTTCCGGACTATGGAGATGCATGATATTCAGCGATTGTAACGCAGGGATCGATACAATGAACAGAGCCGGTACGATGGCGAAATATTTAGCCACGTCATTGGCGATCGAGAAGGTCGTAAGGGTACCCCGGGTCATCAGTAATTGTTTTCCGATTTCCACGATCTCAATAAGCTTGGTGGGGTCATTGTCCAGATCCACCATGTTACCCGCTTCTTTCGCAGCAGCAGTCCCACTGTTCATCGCAACCCCCACATCCGCTTGCGCCAGGGCCGGTGCATCATTGGTACCGTCTCCCATCATCGCGACCAGCTTACCACCCTGCTGTTCTTTGCGGATGTATTGCATTTTGTCTTCCGGTTTCGCTTCGGCAATAAAATCATCCACACCCGCTTTTTCTGCAATAAACTTTGCGGTGAGCGGGTTGTCGCCCGTTACCATCACTGTTTTCACCCCCATCTTCCGGAGACGTTCAAAACGTTCGGAGATACCTGGCTTGATGATATCCTGTAATTCAATCACGCCAATCACTTTATCGTTCTGGCTCACAACCAGGGGGGTTCCGCCATTATTGGCAATCTCTTTTACTTTTTCTTCCGTTTCTATCGGAAATTGATTTCCGGCCTTTAAAACAAAACCGCGTATCGCATCGAAGGCACCTTTGCGTAATTTTAATCCGCTGGGTAAATCTATACCACTGCTTCTTGTTTCGGCAGAGAATTCAATAAATTTTGCACCGTTGGTTGCGTAGGTATTTGGATTCATCCCACCCAGTTCAACGATCGACTTTCCTTCCGGTGTCAGATCAGCCATGGAGGCCAGTGTACAAGCTTCAATAAAATCTTTTACTTCTACATTTTTTGAAGGATAAAAATTTGTTGCCTTACGATTACCAATGGTAATGGTACCGGTTTTGTCGAGCAGCAGGGTATCGAGGTCGCCGGCTGTTTCCACTGCCTTCCCACTTTTTGTAATCACGTTGGCACGCAGGGCGCGATCCATTCCGGCAATCCCGATTGCACTGAGCAACCCGCCGATTGTTGTTGGAATCAGACAAACGAACAGTGAGATAAAAGCAGCGATGGTAATGGGCGTATTCGCATAGTCACCGAAAGGTTTCAGTGTCACGCAAACGATCACAAATATTAATGTAAATCCGGCGAGGAGAATGGTCAGCGCAATTTCATTCGGTGTTTTTTGTCTGGAAGCGCCCTCTACCAGTGCAATCATTTTATCCAGGAAACTTTCACCGGGATTGGTCGTTACTTTTACTTTAATACGATCGCTGAGTACACGGGTACCGCCGGTCACGCTGGATTTATCACCACCGGCTTCACGGATCACTGGGGCACTTTCTCCTGTGATAGCACTCTCATCAATACTCGCTAATCCTTCAATAATTTCACCATCCATGGGAATGGTATCACCGGTTTCACAAAGAAACACATCTCCTTTTTTTAGTTGGGAGGAAGGCACAATTTTAACTTCATCAACATATATTTCTCCCACCGGGAATATTTTTTTGGCCGGTGTGTCTTCGCGTGTCTTGCGTAAGCTGTCGGCCTGCGCCTTACCTCTTGCTTCAGCAATAGCTTCGGCAAAATTTGCAAATAGCAAGGTGAGGAGCAATACAAAAAATACGATGATATTATAGGCAAGGCCACCCTGGTTCTTTTCACCTAATAAAATCCAGATACAAACGGCTAACATGATGGCAGTGCCGACTTCCACCGTAAACATTACCGGATTGTGAATCATGCTCCGTGGATTCAGCTTTAAAAACGATTGCTTTAAAGCCTGTTTCACCAAAGTGGATTCGAATAGTTTATTATTTTCTTCTTTTTTCATTTTCGTAATATTATTTCTGTGAGAAAAATTCAGCGATGGGACCCAGCGCCAGGGCAGGGAAAAAAGACAGTGCAGCCACAATCACGATCACGGCAAACACCATGATACCGAATGTGCTGGTATCTGTTTTCAATGTACCTGCGCTTTCCGGTATAAATTTCTTTTTTGCCAGAATACCCGCGATGGCAATCGGCCCGATAATCGGCAGAAAGCGGCTAAGTAACATCACCAGTCCGCAGGTAATATTCCAGAAAGGCACATTATTACCGAGTCCTTGAAATTCAGAACCATTGTTTGCAGAAGACGAGGTGAACTCATAAAGCATCTCCGAGAATCCATGATTGCCCGGATTATTTAACCAGGCCGCATAGGTTTTCGGATCTGCTGCATAGAGGTGAGACGATAAAGCCGTGAAAGCTAAAATCAATAGCGTATGTAGCAATGCAATGATGGTTGCAATTTTCATTTCCTTGGCCTCAATTTTCTTACCCAGTAGTTCCGGTGTTCGTCCCACCATCAAGCCGGATATAAACACTGCAATGATCATGAAAATATAGAAATTAAGAAATCCAACACCTACTCCACCATAGAAACTATTGACCATCATTCCAAGCATGGCAAACATTCCGGTGAGCGGCGTGAAACTATCGTGCATGGCATTTACAGAGCCGTTGGAAGTTACGGTGGTGGTAATGCCCCAGAAAGCAGAAGCGGCCGGCCCGAACCGAACTTCTTTTCCTTCCATGCTACCGAGATTCTGGGTGATGCCCATATTTGTTATCGCCGGATTTCCTTTCATTTCCAGATAAATGGAAGGGAGAAGGAAACATAAAAATCCGACAGTCATTACAGCGAAGATGACCCAGGCGAGTTTTCTTCTTTTCAGAATAAAACCCAATGCAAAAATCATTGCTATCGGGATCAAAACGATACAAACATTTTCAACCATATTGGTGAAATAGTTTGGGTTTTCAAAAGGTACGGCAGAATTCGCACCAAAAAATCCACCCCCATTGGTACCAAGTTGTTTAATCGCAATCATGGCGGCTGCCGGACCGCGACTAACATTTACGGTATCTCCCTGTACTGAAATATACTGGTCTTTCCCTTTAAACGTCATCGGGGTACCGTTAAAAAGCAGGATCACCGCAACGACGACGGATAAAGGCAAGAGTATTCGTGTGCAGGATTTTATAAAGTAGTTATAGAAGTTACCTAATTTTTCAGTGGTTCTTTCCTTCATGGCATTGAAAACAACTGCACAAGCCGCCATACCTACACCGGCACTTATAAACATGAACAGCATCAGGATAAGCTGACCGAGGTAGGAAACACTGGATTCGCCGGAGTAATGTTGCAGGTTGGTATTTGAAATAAAACTTATCGTCGTGTTAAATGCAAGGTCGGCCGACATGGATGGATTTCCGTCGGGATTGAGCGGCAACCAGCTCATATTCATCAGTACCAGCATGGATAGAATGAACCAAATCAGGTTGATGGTCAGGAGTGCAGACAAATGCTGCTTCCAGTTCATTTCTTTTTCAGGTTTGATTCCACTTAATTTGAAAAATATTTTATCCAGGGGATTGAATATCCTGTCCAGCCAGGTAGTCTGCCCTTCGTATACTTTTCCAATATACTTACCTAAGGGAATGGCCAATAAGACCATGACTACGTACATGGTCACTACGCCTAAAATTTCTGTATTCATAAAAAATCAGTTTGTAGTATAAAAATTAAAATTTTTCCGGTTTTACTAAAACGTAGCACAGATAACAGAAAACCAGAATCGAGATGATGAAAATGATTGTCATGGTTATTAAATTTTATCAAAAAAATCAATGGATTTGAAAAATACTGCGAAGCAGATAAAGCCGGCAACAACTAAAATAAAGGTTAACATGTCATTGGGTTTATAATAAAATGAATAAAAGCATCAGACTATTTTCCCTAAGCCGCTAAAAGAGTGCCTTTAATGATTTATTTCTATCATAAAGCTCCTGAAATACAGGCTGGTAAAGGTTTCTGGCTTAAATAGAGTAGACGGTATCGGAGAATATAAATCATTTCAACCTTATCATAATGGTAAGGTTTTATCAAAATGGGGTAGTGGATTATTGCAGACTATATTCATCCATTTTACGATATAAGGTGGACAGGCCGATATTTAATAGCCGGGCCGTTTCGGATTTGTTGTTTTTCGTGTGGTTCAGTACACGCTGGATATGCAGCTTTTCAACACTGGCCAGATCAAATGCCGAAAGCGTATTATTTTTCTTGTTGACAGCGAATTCTAAGGGCAGATCCGCAACCGTCAGTTCTTCTCCACTGGAAACGATAAGAGCTCTTTCTATAATATTCTTTAACTCCCTGATATTTCCTTTCCAGTCGTGCTTTTTTAAGGTATCCAGAAAATCCTTACTGAAGGATCTAATTTGTGGATTTGTTTTTTCACCATACACTTTTAAAAAATGCCTGGCCAGCATCGCAATGTCATTTTTACGATCGCGTAGTGGAGGTAATGATATTGTAAAGGCATTTAGCCGGTAAAAGAGATCTTCTCTAAACTTCCCCTGGGCCACTTCGTCGAGTAAAATTTTATTCGTTGCAGCGATGATACGTACATCAACTTTAGTAGATTTTGTATCCCCTATTTTGATAAACTCTCTCGTTTCCAGCACCCGCAGCAGCTTCGCCTGCAGGTTAATATCCATTTCGCCGATTTCATCCAAAAATAAAGTGCCGGTATTTGCTTCCTCAACCAGTCCTTTTTTATCTTTCGTTGCGCCCGTGAATGACCCCTCTTTATGACCAAATAGTTCGCTTTCTAAAAGCTCTCTATTGAATGTACTGCAATTGAGGGCAACAAAGGGTTTATGAATCCGTTTGCTCCCGTTATGAATGGCCTGGGCAAATACTTCCTTGCCGGTTCCTGTTTCGCCGTTTAACAAGACGGTGGCATCGGTTAAAGCAACTTTTTTAGCCAGAGAGATCGAATCCTGGATCAGGTTTGATTCGCCCAAAATATTTTCGAAATCGTAACTTTTCTTAAACTGGCCCTCCAGCTGAACAACCCGCTTTCTTAAATTCACCTGATCCATCGCGCGGTTTATCAGTGGGATTATTTTTTCATTGTCATC
>JAYWCS010000344.1:0-6988 GCA_043780315.1 Bacteroidota bacterium
GAAACATGACTAATAGTTTTAGCTCAAATATACTAATATATTTAGCTATTTTAGTCCCCCTATCTTAGCTTTGAGTTCGTAATACCTAATCCTATAAAACTTATATATTTCCTGAACCGACCGGGCATCAAAATCATGTGGTACAGATGAAAAAGGACCGAACACTTTTGCATTGATTTCGTTGGAGATCTTTACCATTTTACCTGGGAGAATAAAATAATTCTTTGCTTCGGCAGTGATATTTGCTCCTTTTACCAGCAGGTTGAGACTGTCTAACTGCTTTTTTAAGTCGTCCTGCGTGATGCGGCTGTGTGCGGTATTACCGGTATGCTGCATGCTTCCGATGATCGTATCTTTTTTCAGGTTGGCAATAAAAAAGCCATCTTCTTTTGCTTCCAGCGTATAATTACCCTGAGAACTCCGGATATTGAGTACCACAGGATCTGATCCCGAAAAAACGAATTCCTTTTCAACCTGGGTGTTCCCGTCCCGCACGCTAATATTTTTTTGCGTTTCATCCACTTCGATATTGCTATTGGCATAAATCAATATTTTTTTCTGATGGGAGGCACAAGCGTTCAGCAAAAAGCAAACGGTGATTAGCAGCCAGTAAGATTTTTTCATAGTTGTATTTAAAAGGAAAGATCCCGTTGCGAACGTCTCAGGCGTGGCCGGGAACGAAACGAAACGGGATCTGAAGTTATATCAAATCGTTGAAATGCGTTTAAAGAGAAGCTTCGTATCTCTTATTTACTTCCTGCCAGTTCACGACATTCCAGAAAGCCGCCAGATATTCTGGACGACGGTTCTGATATTTCAGATAGTATGCATGCTCCCACACATCTACACCCAGAACAGGTGTTCCCTTGACTTCCGCAACATCCATTAAAGGATTGTCCTGATTGGGCGTAGAAGAAATTAAAAGTTTACCGTCCTGTTCTACCAGCCATGCCCAACCGCTTCCGAACCGACCCGTACCAGCCAGCGCAAATTTTTCTTTGAATGCATCGAAGGATCCAAAATCAGATTCAATGGATTCTGCCAGCTTGCCGGTTGGTTTTCCACCAGCACCCGGGGCCATAATCTGCCAGAAAAAGCTATGGTTCCAATGTCCACCGCCATTATTACGAATAGCGGGAGAAAGCGTTCCGGCTATACTGACCAGTTCTTCCAACGATTTATTTTCGTTGGGGGTTCCGGCAACTGCCTTATTAAGATTGTCAACATATGCCTGATGATGCTTGTCATGATGTATCTGCATCGTTGTCGCGTCGATGTGCGGCTCCAAAGCTGCCGGCGCGTAAGGAAGTGCAGGTAAAGTAAATACCATAAATTATTTTTTAAGTGTAAAGAATATTTTGCTGTTGTTAGGACAACAAAATTAGGGATCAAAGATTAATTACTCAAAACTAATGCCGTGAAATAACTATTTAAAAAAAAGCACGTATGCAAAAACTCCTTTTAGTGCTCCTGTTGCCGTTTACAGCCCTTTACCAGACTCCCGATAATCAGCTGACGAAAGCAGAAAAAAAGGATGGATGGGTTTTATTATTTGATGGAAAGACGTTGGCGGACTGGAGAACGTATAAAAATTTACCCGAAAATAGTTGGGAAGTAGTAAACGAGCAACTACATAGCAAAACGGAAGCCGACAGGGCCAACGAGCACGCCGATTTGATAACAAAAGAATCATAGGGAAGTTCTGAGTTGCAATTTGATTGGAAAGTGGAAAAGGGTACCAATAGTGGCCTGCTTTACCACATCCTGGAAACAACAGAGGCTTCCTACGAAACCGGTCCGGAGTATCAGCTGATCGACGACGTCGGCTTCGATGGAAAACTGGAGGATTGGCTAAAGGCGGGTCTGATTGATTTGCAGGACTATGGTGGCGGGATATGGTTTAAGAATTTAAAATTGAAATTACTTTCAACAAGTATGGAAAGTATTGAAAGTTAGATAGTATGGAGGTGTGAAAGTGTGGTATCAATGAAAGTTAGATAGTATGGAGGTGTGAAAGTGTGGTATCAATTTAAAGACAATTTCATCCTTTCACACTTGCTTCTCACACTTTCTTCCCATACTTCCCCCACGGGTATTTACTCTCGTTTCGATTTAAAAAAAGCTTTCATGAGCATGGCACATTCTTCCGCAAGCACAGTAGCGATCACAATGGTTTTCGGATGAAAGGGTCTGGGGGCAACGCCCACTGCTTCGAGTGAAAGGGCAGGCTCAACATATTTTTTATATCCGTTTTTGACATCGGGTGCGCCGTAAACTACTTTATTTATTTTGCTCCAGTATAATGCGCCGGCGCACATCAGGCAGGGTTCTACTGTAATGTAAATGGTGGCTTCGGGTAAGTACTTCGACCCGAGAAAATTGAAAGCAGACGTTAGGGCAATGATTTCCGCATGTGCCGTGGGATCATTCAACCGCTCCACCTGATTATGACCCCGTGCAATTATTTTATCTCCTATCGTAATGAGGGCCCCCACAGGAACTTCGCCGTCATCGTAAGCTTTTTTTGCTTCCTTAAGAGCCTGTAACATAAAATATTCGTCCGTCATCTGGTAGCATTAAGAATCCCGTTGCCGCAGCATACTGAAAGCATTATTTCATTCCATAGACAGCAATCAGTTTGAGTAATACACCATTGGTCCACCCAAACCCATCCTGCCCGCCATATTCACCGCCACCGGCTTCTTTAGTTATATCAGTTACATTATACTTCTCCATGAGTTTGCCGGTATGTTTATACACGCGGATATTCAATTGAATCCATCTTTTAGCTGCCTCTGCCGCGAGATTTTTTTGTCCGCAACGGTCAAGTCCCCATATCATCATCCACTCCAACGGGGCCCAACCATTGGGGGCATCCCATTGTTCCCCACTATTGACGCCGGTGGTGACAAAACCACCGGGCTTCAATAAGTTGGCTTCCAAGACAGCTGCAACTTTCCCCCCAAGAAAGCTAAAGTAATCCGGATGTTCGTTAACAAAACAAAATGGATACATGCCGGCCGGCGTGATACTATTCAGCCGGACTTGTTTTTTAAACTGGTAGTCGGTAAAGAATGAAAGTTGTTTATTCCAGAAATACTTATCGATCAGGGCACTTCGTTGTTTTGCTTTGGCCCGAAATAGATTAGCTGCTGCTTCATCGCCATTTATCATTTTGCCTTTTGCGATGGTCCATTCCATATGATACATCAAACTATTCAGATCGACCGGAATGATATCGGTTGTCTGGATGCTCACCAGACTTTTATTATCGGCAAACCACCGGCTGCTGAAGTCCATTCCACTTTCGGCACCTGCACGCAAGTGGGTATACATTTCAATTTTATTTCTTCCGGATTTTTCTGCCGTCATAAAATCTTCCCGGTAACTTTCCTGTCGCGGTATCGTGGCATCATCCCAGTACCGGTTCAGCAGATCTCCGTTTTTAAAACGCACAACCCGCCGGGATGATTCTCCCGGTTTGAGTTTATCTGCACCATCCATCCAGAAGGCGTATTCTTTTTCCATGTCCGGCAGATAATGCTGATAAATGCTATCACCCAAAATGCCGGCCAGTAATTCCACCATACAGGAAAAAAAGGGAGGCTGCGATCTGCCGAGATAATAGGTCCGGTTACCGTTTGGAATATGACCGTAGTTTTCTATCAGGAAAGCAAAATTATTGACCATGTCGCGGATGGTATTGATTTCTCCGCTTTCTTTCAGACCCAGCATCGTGAAATACGAATCCCAGTAATATACTTCGCGGAAACGGCCACCGGGTACGATATAAGGATAAGGAAGTGGCAAGAGGGAACTGCCTTCCACTTCTTTATCGGGATTTCGTTTAAGTACGGGCCATAACTTTTTGATATGTGTTACTACATCGTCGGCACTGTCAGATTTATAATTCGCCCCTACGGCTTTTGGCAGTTCAAAATTTTCTTCCACAAATTTCTTGAGGTTGAAATTGGTTCCTTTCTGCATTCCGTAATCATACATGATATCGGCGGGTTTTCTTTTTGGAATACAGTCCACAAAAGTTTTCCCGTCTGGAAATACTTTTTGCATCTGCACGTCAACAAAGAGTTCACCATATATTTTATCCGGGGGTGCTGGTTGCAGGAACTGGGCCGACAAACAGCCATGCAGGAGCAGCAATGGCAGAAAGGAAAGGGGTTTCATCAAGGGGCTATTTGATTTTAAAGATACAGCTTTCGCCTATCGGCCCTGTGCAAAAAAGTAATCCCCGCGAAGAATCGCAGGGATTTATTGCTTAAACTATTGATTAAAAAAACGTTTTAGTAATTTATTATAGACGAATCAGGTTGTCATTTTGTTGCATTTGGCAAAGGTCTTCCATGTAGTCGTTTTGGAAATGAGCGGGAAGTTTTTCAGTGAAATCCAAAGGGCGAGGATCACCCCATAACTTCCACCCCGTTCAACCCATTCGAAAATTTCAAAATGCGGATAAAATAATTCAGTACCCATTTTCCATATGAAAAATACAAAGATTAAAGGCCGGACAGGTTTTACCAATACCGCAATGGCGGTCATGATTTCAAATATTCCAGAAACCAGGGCTGTATTTACCGGGTTAGAGAATCCCAGTGAGCTATATTGGTGTAAGAGTCCCGGCTTTTGAATCAGATTCAACCACCCATGACCCAGTAGTAACAGGACGACAATTATTTGCAGGCATATTTTTAGGTTCGATCTCGATTTTTCGTCTATTGGCTCATCGGGGTTGATAGATGAAACAAGCCAACGGAAATTCATTTTGATTCCGCCGGACAACAACAGAAGGCATAATGGGGCTCCGAAATTTCCGGCGCGTTCGATGAATTCTGCAAAAGATTCGCCGGAAAGGGGTCTGCACAAAGCGGTTATGATTCCCCATACAATCAGCCAGACGGCAATCGCCCGGATGGGTTTGATCAGCAGTAGCAGGCCCAGTAAAATATCTACCGTACCCAGCAGGGGCATCAACCGGTAGGCCATTGTTTTATCTATTCCAAACAAAGCAAAATAGTTACACCAGATGGGTTTGGTGATGATTCCAAACGCGCCATGTCCGATGAAACACATAGCCGACGCGATGCGCAGGGTATAATGTATTTTTTTGGTTTCGATGTAAGTCTTCATTTTTCTCCAATTTAAAAATAAGACCCCGCGAAGAGTCGAAGGGTCTTAATTGCTTAAACTAACTGCTCGAATAAAAATTTTTAATTACCTCCATCGCTCTCCGCGCGCTGGATGGCATAGTTTCCGATATTCGCTCCAACGGTCATCCCGGTTTCGCAATCTACCCGGTAATGAATACCTCCCATGAGTCGGCTCATCGCTGCCTCATTTGCCATAGAACTATATTTAACGGCATTTTCGGGAAGGAGGTAACCCAAGATGGCGGCGGCAGCGCCGCTGAATACCGAGTGACCCGATACATAGGAAGGAAAATTCGGAATACCCGTGAATGTCTTTATCGAAGGATCAATCTGCGTAGGTCGTGGATTGAAATAATGATATTTAATATCCCAGCAAACAACGGCGGCGTCCATCATCGTCAGGTTGAGCAAAGCCATGTCTCGTGCCCACCGCACTTCGCTGTAATTCTTCTTCACTAAATCCTCGGCAAAAATGGCGTTCCAATGTCCGGGTGGTGTATAGGTACCGACTCCATCGGCCCAAAATTGAATAATACCAAGATTGTCTCTGTTTGGATTCTTTACATAATTAATTACTTCCGCCGTTTCTTTATTCATTTCATCTGAACCAACCGCTGGCGGCGGACCCGGACGTAAACTTACAACCGTTGCGGAATCGAATAAAAAAGTTTTCACTTTGTAAAAAAGCGGAAGCATCGGAGGTCTCCTAGGTGTTTCCAGACTAGTCCAGGGGGTTAGTCCCTGATTATTTTGAACAGTAATAAAATTTGCCCAGTCCGCCGGCTTACCAACGGCCTTCCCTGCGTTGTCTCCCCTCGCGCGGGCAATAAACAGGTCTGCGACTTGTCTGCCCAACGCTTCACCTGCCGTGATATCTGCCCGGGTAGCCGCGCCACTCATAATGGTGGCTTGTTCCTGTTGCAGCGCGATTTGCTGGATATTGGCAATCTCTCCCGGAAATAATAGTTTCATCATTTCAACGGTAACCCCTGCCAGTACGGCTGCTTCTGATGGATAAGAAGGCAATGCCGATTTGTTTATAAATTTCGCAGCAACGGTTGAATCCACTTTATAAGGAGCAGCCCGATTGAATTTCATTTTATAATACCAGCATGCAATGAGTGCATCATATTGCGCACCACTGACATAACCGTAGGCACGGGCTGCATAGGGTGGATTAGAAAATGGGAACAAAGGATAAGCCAGCGGATTGCCAGCGTTTGGAATCGGATACGTGCTGTCAGAATTCTGAACCGGGGGCAGATTATATTTCGCCACCAGGCCACGCATGATTTCATTCCATCTCAGGACGCCACCGGCGGCCCAATAGCGGATGATGTTTTCCTGATCCTTTGAAATATGCTGTTGCAATGCTTTAATTTCATTTAGATCCGCGATATAAAGCGGTGAGCTGGTTGCAACCGGCGCAACAACAACAAAACTATCTGGTCTGGACAGCAGGATAGTTCTCCAGCTACCGGCAGTCGTATCCAGATTGCTGACCAGCAACGGCGATAAATTGGACGTTCGGTTGCTGACTTCTTTCTGACAGCCAACGCCCAGCAAAACAAGGCTCAGCAAGCCGGAGAAAGCAAATAATATTTTTTTCATTACAGTCTTTTTTCAGTTTATAAACTTATTATATAATAGAGCCCGGCGGTATAAGTCTGCGACTGACCTATATTTCTTCCGGCTATCACAAAATCAGCACCGCCAATGACTTCCAGATTGGTCACAAAGGGGATAAAATATTTTACATGTGCGCCGAGCGAAGTCATGTTCATCTGATTGCTTGCAAACGGCATATCATTTTTACGGATATC
>JAYWCS010000345.1:0-6381 GCA_043780315.1 Bacteroidota bacterium
TTACTTCTTTTACCATGCGTACCACTTTCTCTACGCTGGGCATGGCTGCCGCCACCAGATTACCTGCATAATGTAACGGCGCATCAGCTGCCGTAAGACGCCGGATCGGTGCATCCAGGTAGTCAAATCCTTCCTTTTGAATAGTATAAGCTACTTCGGATGAAACGGAGCCAAACGGCCACTGTTCCTCCACGATCACCAGCCGGTTAGTTTTCTTCACACTTTCCAGCACGGTCATCCAGTCCAGCGGACGAATCGTTCTGAGATCCACCACTTCGGCACTGATATTTTCTTTCTGAAGCTCCTCGGCGGCTGCCAGGGAAATCTTCATCATTTTATTATAGGAAACGATGGTTACGTCGGTTCCGGGTCTTGCCACGGCAGCCTTACCCAGTTCGATATAATACTCTTCTTCCGGAATATCAGATTTATCGCCATACATCACTTCACTTTCCATGAAAATCACCGGATCTTCTTCATACCGGATGGCCTGTTTCAGAAGGCCCTTGGCATCATACCCGTTGCTGGGAGACACCACTTTCAAGCCGGGAATATTGGCAAAATAGCTTTCAAAAGCCGTCGAGTGCTGCGCACCGAGCTGGCCAGCTGAACCGTTCGGGCCGCGGAATACGATGGGACAACCCACCTGTCCGCCGCTCATGGCCAGCATTTTAGAAGCCGTATTCAGGATCTGGTCGAGGGCCAGTACCGCAAAATTAAAGGTCATGAATTCAAGCACCGGACGTAAGCCATTCTGTGCGGCACCCACCCCGACAGCGGTGAACCCTAGTTCAGAAATCGGGGTATCAATCACGCGTTTCGGGCCGAATTCTTCCAGCATGTGCTGGCTCACTTTATACGCGCCGTTGTATTCTGCAACTTCTTCACCCATCAGAAAAACCCGGTCGTCCCGACGCATTTCTTCTGACATGGCCTCACGTAAAGCTTCCCGGAAAGCGATTTGTCTCATTTATTTGATTTTAACGAGGGCAAAAGTATTGATGAATAGGGAATTGGCAATGGGCATTTTCAATTTCCCTGACCTTGAACGGCTTTTATTTTATGATGATCCCCAAATCCGTGAGATCCTGCGGGGTGATCGTTGGCTGCAGATTGGAGCTGACTCTTTTGACGACCAGATTACCCACCTTCGCCGCATCGGCTTCTGTTTGAAAATAGTGTTTTCCACTGATCGCCGGAATAAACTCCTGTTTAATATAAATCTTTTCACCTGCCAGGACACTGTAACCCCATCCGCTGGCGGTTTGGAACGGCACGGCATGCAGATATATTTTACCCTCATGGGAATCTCCCTTCGGACGGCTAAAAAAAATTACCGCGAAGCTGATCAGCAACGCGGTAATTCCAATCAGAGAATATTTTGTCTTAATTGTCATTCGGATTCACAACTACATTTGGCTGGAACTGGCGTAAATAGTCAGACGCGCCTGCCTGACCAGGAGAACTTCTTCCGGTACCGATATAACCAAAGCCACCTACATTAAAACCAACACCACCAGAAGTGGAAGGTCCCTCGAACGGTGTTTTCGGTGCCCATAAATCGGTCGCAATATCATACTCCCAGGTGGTGGTCAGGTAACTGCCATTTTCACCCGTACTCAGGTACGCAAAGGCTCCGATTACAAACGCAGATCCATTGTTTCGAACGATATTGGTATACCCATCATCATAGGAATCGCTGCTGTAATTGGTGATGTGACGAAGCTCCTTCCAGTTCACGGAAGCAGCGGTCGGATCATATACCCAAAAGTCATTCACCTGTGTACCACTATTGATACCCGTTACTAAATAGCCTTTATTATTATACGTGAATGTAACACCGCCATATCTTTTATTTCCGCTGAAACCAACATCGGTCCAGGAATCAGCCACGGGATCATAACGATAAAAATCTTTCATGGCATTGCTGCCATCAAAACCGGTTCCTACATAACCATAATTGCCCAATCCAAAGGCAACGGCTTCATAACGATTACCGCCGGCATAATCCGATTTGCGGGTCCATACCTGTAAAGTGGTGTCATATTCATATACATCACGGAGATAATTAAATCCATCATAACCGGTGGCCACATAACCTTTCGACCCCGCCGTGAAACCCACTGCTGAACTTCTGGCCGTATTGGCAGGCATACTTGGAACCTGTGCCCAAACATTATTCACCGGATCGTATCTCCAGAAATCATTATAACGTGTATTCAAACCATCCCATCCGGTTCCCAGATAGGCATAATTTCCAATTACAAATACCACGGCTTCACTACGGGCCGGGCCGTTCAGCTGAGATTCTGTCACCCAGTTTCCACTCTGCTGGTAGGGAATAGAGGTTTTGCGACAGGAAAAAAATGTGTTCAAAACAAGAAGAGTTAATAATTGGAAATAGATCCGCTTCATATTGATGAATTGTTAGTACGGTGTTTTTGTTGCGATAAAAGTATTTTATTTGCAGCGCGAAATACGGACAATTCAGGGGATTTCACAAAAATTTATCAATTAACGCAATGCGTTTCAATTGTTAATCGAACTCAAAAAACATACTTTTGCCCTTTCTGAAACCGCGGAAAGACGAATTAATGAATTTACACAACCCGATACCTGTCAGCACGTACAACCGCATTAGTCCTTTCAGTTTTTTTCAATTATCCGAAAACGGATCCTTATTCAGCAGATTCTAAAGTATGTCAATGAAATGTGTTTTCAGGCGTCATTCCGGTCCATACGTATTACCTGTTCTTCTCTGCCTGCTGGCTTTTGCCTGCACGAAACCCCAGATTCAGTTTCCGAATGTCAATAATGGGGACAACAACACCAACGTGGTCGAGGTTGATACGTTTGCGGTAAAAATATCAACTGTTTTTCTGGATTCTTTCTCGACTTCCGGAACACAAGTGCAGCTACTGGGACGTTATATCGATCCCTACTTTGGGGCAATCACTTCGCGTAGTTTTTCTGATATCGGCGTACCGTCGGCATTGCCCACCCTCAGTAACTACTCGATCTACGATTCGTTTCGTTTGATCATGCGCATCAACAAATCATTTTACGGAGATACCACCCATGTGCAACGTTTTCTGGTCAGCCAGCTTACCGAGGTCATGAATTATCCCGGTACTCAAAAAGCTTATTATAGTAATAATTCAATCCCTTTCGATCCGACCATTTTGGGTTCTACCGATGTTCAGATTAATCCCATGGCAGGGATTACTTCTCAAAGAACGGGTGATACCGTTCGTATGGCATTACCCGATGATCTGGGGAAACAACTATTCGCACTGTTGTACAGTCAGTCGGATACCGTAAAAAATCCGGCAACATTTCGGGGGTTTTTTAAAGGTCTAGTCGTTTATCCAGATGAAAGTCTGCCTGGGGCCGTATTCGGATTCAACGATACGATGATCATGCGCATTTACTATCATGAACCGGGCTTAGTGGTGCAAAATAAAACAACTGATTTTCGCGTGGTCAATCTGACTACGCAGTTTAATCAAATTACGGCAGACCGCACCGGAACGCCGGTGCAATCGATTGGGCAATCCCATACCGAACTGCCCTCTTCGACATCGGGCAATCAGGTTTTCTTTCAACCTATTACGAGCCTCTATGTCAAACTACTTTTTCCGACCATCACCGATGTGCAGGCCTATCAGGATTACCTTTCCGTGATGCGGGCGATATTAATTATCAAACCGGTTGCGGGTACATATAGCCCTACTTACAGTTTGCCACCTTCGATCAATCTCGCATTAACGACCCCGAGTAATACGATTGGAGCGCAATTAAATTCGGGCGCCGGCAATTTAATTACAGATTACTTATACGGTACAAAAACATCCTATTCTTATGATATAACACCCTATATCCGGGCAGCACTGCTGCAGGGAGCGGTTAATAATGCGAAAAACGGATTGATACTCACTACACCGGCTAATAATTTTAATACAATTTTTAACCGGGCGGTAATCGGTGATGCGTTAAATCCTTTGCAATCCAATCAAATTTCTCTGAAAATCTATTACGCTTCATATTATTAATATGACCCAACCGAACGGTTTTTCTTTTTTACGCATCCGGCTCGCTGTCGTTTTTTCCGTTCTGTTGATTTCAGCAGGCAATGCACAAACGAACAACTCTCCGTATTCAGTTCATGGTATCGGAGACATTACAGATAATCTCATTAACCGGACCAGCGGATTATCCTCCACCGGTATTGCTTACCGCAGTAACCGGAATTTAATTACCGATAATCCGGCTTCGCTGAGTGCCCTCGATAATCAGTTTTTTATCGGTGAAATTGGCATCAATAGCAAGTACGTGAATTATACAGGTGGCCCGGTGAGTCAAACCGAGCATCAGTCGTCCGACATTACATTTAGAAGAGTTACGTTCGGAACCAAAATCTTCAAGCATTGGGGCAGTGCCGTGGGTATGGTTCCTTACACTACTGAAAATTACGAGTATACGTCGGTGAGACCGCTCGGTTACAATGGCGATTATATTCAGAGTTACACGCAGGGTTATGGTGGTATCAACAAAGTATTCTGGGCAAATGGATATGAATTCTTTAACCATCTGTCGGTCGGCATTACTTCTTCGTACCTGTTTGGGTCAATCACGAACAAAAATATTATTTCCGGAACGGGTTCCTCTGAATACCTGTCAAAAAGCAATAATACTTTTTACAGCAACTTCCATTTTGAATATGGGTTGCAATATTATACAGCGATCACTCCTCAATGGGATATCACGATTGGCGGTGTTTTATCAAATCAGGCGAACCTGAATACGGATCAAACCGTGAACGTCATCAATCTGGATTCCAGTGTGCTCCGGACAAAAGAAAACATCGGCACCTATAATATACCCACCAGTTATGGAGTCGGTTTTTCCGTTACCAGAAATAAAAAATATACCCTTCTGGCAGATTATCGTTATCAAAACTGGGGTAGTCAACAATCCACAACGGGCGCTTTCAGTTACGAAAATAGTCAGCGGGCATCCATCGGTTTTGAAATCTCCAAAAAGAAAATCGCCTATAACACCCTCTTTGAAACCTCATTTGTGCAGGCGGGCCTTTACTATAACAAGACCTATATTATTGTAAATGGCAAACCCATTGAAGATTACGGGGGAACGCTTAGTACGGGCGTCAATTCAAAACGCAGTCCTTTATCGTTTATCCTGGTATTACAATACGGCGTGAAAGGCACCACTGCCAATAATCTGGTGAAAGAAAATTACTTCAATGCCAGCTTTATTTTTTCTTTCCGCGATTTGTGGTATACGCGGGGAAGAAAATTTGAATAAGTTCATTTATAAAATACTGATGATGCTTCCGAGCGGCACCCCTAGTCCGGTGCAGGCATCCCAGCCCGGCCCCGCGGTATAACCGCCATCTTTTGCTGTAATATTATTTCCGGTGATGATATCTTTAAATACCGGTGACTGTGTAGCGTATATTTTCGGATGAATATATCCCACCCTCCTTTTTAATTTCTGATTTGACAGGGCAATCAATCCCGCAATTAGCGGCGCCACGGCACTCGTGCCGCCCACGACCGTCCACTGACCATCCACCAGCACATTATACCCCGTAGACGAATCTGCATTGGCTGAGATATCGGGCACGCCCCGGCCCTTTTTTTTATTGGCGTTGACATTAGCCGGCAGGGTAATTTGTTTCTGATAATCGGGCACCGAAAAGACATCGCTGATGCCGCCACCGGTGGCCCACCCGTCCAGGTCGTTCCAAACAGTCTCAACTGACGGTAGCAAACGCGTGCCTCCACAGGCCAGCACGTAGGGACTGCTCGCAGGAAAATCTACATGCGCCAATCCGTCCGTTTCGCGATCTGAAGATCCGTTATCTCCGGCCGCCACCGTGACCGTTACCCCGAGTGCAGCGGCCGACATAAACGTTTCATTGAAATTCTGCAGGGCCTGCCCGGTCCATTCCGATTCGGCAGCGCCCCAGCTAATGGAGATAACGGAAGGATTATTCACGATATCGTGAATGGCCGAACTGATGGCATCCAAAAAACCTTTGTCCGTATTGGGGGTGAAATAAACTACAATTTTTGCACCCGGAGCCACCGCACCGGCGACCTGAATATCAAGAGCCACTTCCCCATCGGCACTATCCGGAGTGGAAGGTGCATTGTGGCCACCATCGACGGATTGCGCAGAAATAACCGGCAGGGGAATACCCAGTTTTTGAAAATAGTTTTGCATATCTGTGGTGCGATATCCGCCACCCAGTTCGATCAGTGCGATACATTCGCCGGTACCGTCGACCTCACGGGGATACTTATAGGCTTTCGCCACGGCATCGGGATTATAAGATACGGCTGCTGCAGCAGGCTG
>JAYWCS010000346.1:0-8488 GCA_043780315.1 Bacteroidota bacterium
GATAAAAATATTAGGCATTCGCGAGGGCCCTGTCCAGGTGAACATATCCGCCGTCCACATGAATCAACTGACCGGTCGTATGACTCGATTTTTCCGATAACAAAAACGCCACGGCATTCGCAATTTCAACGGCCGTCGTCATCCGGTTTTCAAACGGAATTTTGGAAATGATCTGGAGCATTTTCTGATCCGGATTTTTGAGCGTTTTGATCCAGGTTTCATATTGGGGGGTGTAACATTCTGATACAATCACGGAATTTACGCGGATCCCATATTTTAATAATTCAACGGCCCATTCTCTCGTTAGACCATTTCGGCCGCCATTGGCAGCGGCATAGGCGGAGGTGTTACCCTGACCGGTTTCAGCCGTTTTGGAACTGATATTCACGATAGCGCCTTTGGATGATTTCAAATAGGGCAATGCAAAATGCGCCATCAGATAATAATGCACCAGATTTCTATGCAGGCTGGCCATGAAGTTTTCGTAATTGCCCGACTCCAAACCAATTCCATCATTCACACCAGCATTGTTGACCAGTCCTTCGATGCGTCCAAATTCTTTGATGATTTGTATAATCGCTTTTTCACAGGCGGGGGGATCACTCAATTCGGCCTCTACCGAAAAGGCCCGCCCGCCCGCTGCTTCTATTTCAGATTCTAATGTATGATTATCTGTTTTATTTCTCCCGACGATCACGACGATCGCGCCTTCGCCGGCGAGGACCGTGCTAATACCGGCTCCGATCCCTTTAGCACCACCCGTTATAATGATCACTTTATTCCTGAGTCCCAAATCCATATAATAAAATTTAGAGTTGATAAAATCTCATGGCATTACCGGAAAAAAAATCTGACTGTTCCGTTACCGTAAAAGATGAAAAATAATCTGACACGATATCCTTCATTTCCCGATACGAACCCGCCAACAAGCACACGGGCCAGTCTGACCCAAACATGATCCGTTTGGTGCCAAATGCGTCCAGCACCGCATCAAGATAAGGATGAAAATCTTCTTTTTGCCAATTCCTCCAATCTGCCTCGGTGACCATTCCTGATATTTTGCAATATACCTGCGGGTATTTGGCGAATCGCAGGATATCCGAATACCATTCGGCGATTTCGCCCGATCGGATAAAGGGTTTCGCGAGATGATCGATCACAAAACGCTGTTCGGGAAAGGCGGCAACTAATTTTTCAGCGAAAGCCAGCTGATCGGGTAAGATGAGGAGATCATAACTATATTCATATTGATTCAACAAACCGATTCCGCGCTGAAATGCCGGCAACAGCATCCGGTCGCGCGGCTGCTCGCCCTGCAGTACATGCCGGAAACCTTTGAGTTTCGGAAATCTTTTATAATCTATCAACTGCTCTTCCAGAAACGGCGATTGCAAATCGACCCACCCTACGACACCCTTAATAAATGAATGATTCGCTGCCAGATTGAGTTGAAAAAGATTTTCCGCCGCCGATTGATCCGATTGAACAACCACCGATCCGGAAATCAGATTTTCATTAAATACCGGTTCCAGATCGGGGGGCAGAAAATCCCGCTGCAAAGATTTCATTTCCTCTGTGATCCAGCCGTCGCGTAACGGATCATAAATCCAGAAATGCTGGTGGGCATCAATGATGGGAAAAGACATGGGCGTTATTTTTTAAGCCGGATCATA
The DNA here is from genome assembly GCA_043780315.1 of Bacteroidota bacterium. GTDB lineage: Bacteria > Bacteroidota > Bacteroidia > Chitinophagales > Chitinophagaceae > Puia. Next base: position 1,674 of record JAYWCS010000346.1, read on the forward strand.
AAATTTAAATATGCGGTCCATCAACAACCACTTTTCTCCATTCGGCGCCCAGGGTAGAACCTGCTGAAATTCAGACATAATGGTTTCCCATTCCTGTACAATGGGATTGGCGTGATCCATCATGGCTTTTCGCATGAACGTGAAATCATCTGTTACATGAATGATCATGAACAGCCGGTTTCCGGTTCTGAAAATTTCCATGTCGTGAATACCGGACTGCTTAATACTTTCTTTTATTTCAGGCCATACCTGCTGATGAAACTGATCATAGGCTTTTATGCCCAGTTCATCATTTTTGAGATCACATGCGAGGCAATATCTTTTCATACTTTATAGTTAATGCGCCATGGAAAGTTTGAGTTTTTCAATATCCTTATTTTTTATGGCGAAGAGAAATACAATAATAAAGCAGGCGGCGGGCACCAGGTAAGCCGTCTGAATGGAAGTGGCATCTGATACCCTGCCCATAATAACGGGAAAGACAGCGCCTCCGACGATGGCCATAATAATAAGCGAGGATCCTTCTTTCGTTTTTGATCCGAGTCCCCGGATGCCAAGAGAAAATATTGTCGGGAACATAATAGACATAAAAAATTCAACCCCGACCAGTGCATATACCGGGATTTTTCCGTGGGTTGATACCGCAAGTAACAACAGACCAATATTAATAACGCTATAAGCTGCCAATAATTTCGCAGCAGAAATATAGCGGATCAGAGCGGTACCAATGAATCGTCCGATCATAAATCCCATCAGGGCGATAAAAAGAAAAAAAGCGGCTGTCTTTTCATCCAGACCCGCTACCCGGCCTGAAAACCGAATAAAGAAACTACTGATACAAACCTGCGCACCCACATAAAAAAACTGGGCGATGACGCCGAACATCAGATTTTTTTCCTTTAAAATCGAACCCTCTGTTTCGAGCGAGTTATCTATTTCGGTAATTTCGGGCAGTGTTGTTTTGTGTAAAACAACAGCAACTGAAAGCACCACCAGGCCAATAATCAGAAAAGGAATCTGTACCGAAGACGCTTCATAGTTTAAATAAATCTTGAGCTGGTCTGCACTCATGGCGGATTGTTCGGCGACAGTAAGCGTTTTACCGGAAAGAATAAATATACCCCCGATTAGCGGGGCAATGGACGCGGCCAGCCCATTAAAAGATTGTGCAAAGTTTAATCGCTGGGTAGAAGTGGCCGGATCACCCAACACGCTGATATATGGATTGGCAGCCGTTTCCAGAAAGGCGAGTCCACTGGCAATGATAAATAATGCCACCAAAAAAAACGCATAGGAACGGGTTATGGAAGCAGGATAAAATAAAAAAGCTCCGGTGGCAAATAATAATAAACCTAAAATAATACCTGCTTTATAACCTTTTTTTTTCATAAACAGACCTGCAGGAACGGCAAGTAAAAAATAAGCGATATATGAAGCCGAATCGATGAAAGCAGATTGAGTATCCGTAAGCTGACAGGCTTTCTTCAAATGCGGAATTAGGATTGGATTCAGATTCAAAGCAAATCCCCAAAGAAAAAATAATGCCGTAATCAGTACAATGGCCGTGGTCGTTGACTTCTTATTGGTGGACATATTTCAAGCGTTCGTTTTAAAACTGGCTGAATTTACGCAATCCTGACTAATCGAATAATTCCGGTTGATCCGGTTTTTTCTTTTGTTCCCATTCCATGGTCACCGATTTTGCGTATTCTGTTAACTTGGCACCCACGGCTTTCCAGCCCATTACTTCCACCAGTTTACCCGTTTTTATTTTTGCTTTGCGCACCTGCGCGCCCCGGCCGGATTGTACAATTAAAATCGGCTCCGGTTCGGTGCTGACGGCCTCCAGCCGGTTGCCCTCACCTTCTTTGATGAAGAAAAATTTATTATGCAGCGAATTGGTTTCAATTTTAAAACGCTTGATGCTGAACTGAGCTTTTTCATTATCCAAATAAACGGCGGTAACTATTTTTTCCGTTATAAATTTTTCGATCAGCATGATCTTATCTGCATCGAATCGCTGCGTCAGTTCCTGATCGGTGATCTCATAATTACCATCGGCATATATTACCAGCAGCCGGTCTTCCGGTCCGAATTTTCCCAAAAAGCTCCCCTTCTCCTCGGTATTCAAACGGCCAAAAACTTCATCGAACCATATATTCCGCGCATTCAGCGTGGCTTTGCCAGCCTGTTTGAACTTCACTGTACGGATGGGATATTTGGTCACCTGATTACCGAGCGAGGCTCGGGCCTTGATTTCCATTGTTTGAAAATCAAAATCAAATTCTTTGTGACGGGCCGAGCAATTCGGACTCAAAATAATCCGCACCAGTTCGGCCTGTCCGTTCGGGTTAACAGTAAAATAATGCACTTTCGCTTTTTCGCTTTTTGTGAGATCGTATTCTTTCTCCCGGGTAACGCCCGTCACGTTAAAACGTTTTGCATAACTGATACCCGTTTTCCCATCCAGGTAAATCATATTGTACGTAGTGCGCTCATCATTCTTCTGGAAAATTCCGACATGCACAATATCTTTTCCGATGAACGTTTTTTCGGCCACTTTGACAATCTTCATGGTTCCACCACGGGTAAAGGCAATGATGTCATCGAGGTCGGAGCACTCGGTAACAAGCTCATCTTTTTTCAGTCCGGTTCCGATAAAACCTTCTGAACGGTTCACGTATATTTTTGTGTTGGCGATGGCCACTTGTTTGGCCTGTATCGCTTCAAAGGGACGAATCTCTGTTTTCCTTTCTCTTCCCTTTCCATATTTCCGCAGCAGTTCATCAAAATAATATACGGCAAAGTCAACCAGATTATTCAGATCAAACTTTACCTGTTTGACTTCTGCCTCGATGGATTTAATCTGCGCATTGAGTTCAGCAATATCGAGTTTATAAATTCTTCGTACAGGCTTCTCCGTTAGTTTAACAATATCTTCGCGACTGATATCTTTTCTTAGTTGTTTACGAAAAGGTTCAAATGCTTTGGCGATGGCAAGCAACACTTTCTCCCACGTCTCGTGTTTCTTTTCGAGCTCCTTATAAATCTTTTCTTCAAAAAATATTTTTTCCAGAGAAGTGAAATGCCATTTGTCCTGCAATTCCCCCAGTTTAATTTCCAGCTCCCGGCGCAGCAGGTCTTTTGTATTGTCCACCGAATTGCGCAGCAGTTCGGGCATGGAAGGGAACTCGGGCCGTTGTTTATTGATCACGCAGGCATTGGGAGAAATACTTATTTCGCAATCGGTAAAAGCATACAATGCGTCGATGGTAATATCGGGTGAAATACCGGGGGCCAGATCGACCTGCACTTCTACTTCGGCGGCCGTATTATCGGTTACTTTACGCACCCTGATTTTCCCCTGGTCGTTCGCTTTAATAATCGAATCGATGAGCTGACTGCTCGTAACCCCGTACGGAACATCGCGGATCATGAGCGTCTTCTTATCCACTTCTTCAATATGTACGCGCACGCGTACCCTACCGCCGCGTTTGCCTTCATTGTAATTGGCCACATCAATCATTCCACCGGTCTGGAAATCGGGTACGAGTTCAAACTTTTTACCGCGCAGATGTTTCACGGCGGCCTGACATATTTCACAGAAATTATGCGGCAGAATTTTTGTTGCCAGTCCAACGGCAATCCCTTCGGCGCCATGGGCGAGCAGCAGGGGAAACTTCATCGGCAGGGTAATGGGTTCGTTTTTACGACCATCATAACTCAGTTGCCAGTCCGTCGTTTTCGGATTGAAAGCCACTTCCAGCGCAAATTTGCTGAGGCGGGCTTCGATATAACGGGCCGCGGCCGCATCATCTCCGGTGCGCACATCGCCCCAGTTTCCCTGTGTTTCAATCAGCAGATCCTTCTGACCCATGTTCACGAGGGCCTCGCCGATGGATACATCTCCGTGGGGATGGTATTGCATCGACTGCCCGATGATATTGGCCACTTTATTGAACCGGCCATCATCCATTTCTTTCATGGAATGGAGAATACGACGTTGCACGGGTTTGAGTCCATCCTGCAAAGCCGGTACCGCTCTTTCCAGGATAACATAAGATGCATAATCGAGGAACCAGTTTTTATATTGATTCGTTATTCCCGATTCACTGAGCAAAAAATCTGGATTTGTCATGATGGCTGCAAAGATATAAAAGCCTTGTCCAAAATAAACGCTACGATTCAGGATGCGATGCCGGTTTTAAATTCGGTAACAATTCCTATATTCACCCGGCAACTATTGCTTATTTCTATGCCCAATTATGCTGGCCAAACGCGGGTGCTTGCTGCTGTAGACTGTATCATTTTCGGATTTGACGGCGATAGTCTGAAAGTCTTATTGATGAAACGCGGAATGGAACCGGAAAAAAATAAATGGAGTCTGATCGGTGGTTTCATGGAAAAACAGGAAAGCCTGGAGCAGGCCACCACCCGGGTATTGAAAAATTTTACCGGTATCGAGGGCCTCTACATGCATCAGTTAAGAACCTTTAGTGATCCGGCACGGGATCCCCTGGAAAGAACCCTCTCTACTGCATTCACCACCCTGATCGATATACACCAGTACGAACAAAAAATCATCAAAGATTTCCACGCAGAATGGTTTCTGTTAAGCAAAAAACCACGTTTAATTTTTGATCATGATGCCATGCTCAAGCTGGCCCAGGAGGAACTGCGGTATCAGGCGTCCTCCCATCCGATCCTATTCGAATTGCTTCCGCAGAAATTCACCATCCCGCAACTGCAGAATCTATATGAAGGGGTTTATCAAACCCATTTCGATAACCGGAATTTCAGCCGCAAGGTTTTATCTACTGAACTGCTCATCAAGCTAAAAGAAAAAGATAAATCGAGCTCTAAGAAAGGTGCTTTTTATTATAAACTGAATAAGCGGAAGTACAAAGGCAGCTTCCGTGCGTTCAAGAATTTCATTCCAAATCCGGAGAAGCTGACTCTTTGAACAGTTGCCGTTTTGAAACTAATTGCCCCCTTATTTTGGCAACTACCGAATAAATGTTAATTTGACACGAATTCTACTGACGTTGCTATATGAATCATTCATCCTGGGTTATCGGTATTGATTTTGGAACCGACTCTGTACGGACCATTATTGCCAATGCATACACCGGCGAAGAAACCGCTTCCTCGCTTTTTTATTACCCGCGCTGGAAAGCCGGATTATATTGCAATCCGTCAGCCTACCAGTTCCGGCAGCATCCGCAGGATTATCTGGATGGCCTTGAACAGGGCATGAAGGACTGTCTGCAGCAGGTTTCATCTGAAATACGTTCGAACATTCGCGGGATCGGCATCGATACCACGGGCTCCTCACCGGTGGCGGTAGATAAAACAGGAACCCCGCTTGCGTTACTGCCGGCATTCAGCGAAAATCCCAATGCTATGTTTGTATTGTGGAAAGATCATACCGCGGTGTTGGAAGCAGCTGAAATAAACCGGCATGCACAAAATTTCCCGGTTCCCTATCTGCAGTATGTAGGGGGAATTTATTCTTCGGAATGGTACTGGGCCAAATTATTACATATCCTGCGCGCAGATGAAGCCGTTCGCAGGGCCTGCTATACCTGGGTGGAGCATTGCGACTGGATCCCCTTCCTTCTGACCGGCGGCATGGATGCCAATCAGATCAAGCGTGGCGTTTGCAGTGCGGGACATAAAGCGTTGTGGTCGGCTGATTACCTTGGTTATCCACCGGATCATTTTTTCAACTCCCTGGATCCGTTACTGAAAGGCTTTGCCGCGGGATTATCTCCTGAAGTATTAACGGCAGACCAACCCGCGGGTGTACTCAGCAAAGAATGGGCAGTAAAACTTGGATTGTCCGAAAATATTGTGGTGGCCGTCGGCGCATTTGATGCGCATATGGGGGCGGTCGGCGGACAAATAGAACCCTATTACCTGAGTAAGGTCATGGGCACGTCCACCTGCGACATGCTGGTGGCTCCGAATCAGGACATGAAGGGCAAGCTGGTAAAAGGAATTTGTGGCCAGGTAGACGGATCCGTGATTCCCGGCATGATCGGCATGGAAGCGGGCCAGTCGGCCTTCGGGGATGCCTATGCCTGGTTTAAAAATCTCCTTACCTGGCCACAGCGTTTCAGTTCGCAGAAAGATGTTATGATAGATATCCTTCCGGCCCTCGGCAGTGAAGCAGAAAAAATAAAGGTAAATGAGCATTCTGAACTAGCGATCGACTGGTTCAATGGCCGGCGAACACCAGATGCAAATCAGGAACTGAAAGGCGCGATCATTGGAATGAATCTTGCCAGCGATGCACCGGAAATTTTTCGTGCGGTGGCCGAGTCAACCTGTTTCGGTGCCAAAGCAATCGTGGACCGCTTCGTCTCCGAAGGGATTCCGATTAAAGGACTGATCGGACTGGGTGGCGTGGCAAAAAAATCTCCTTTCATCATGCAGTTGATGGCCGATATAACGGGAATGGACATACGTATTCACCGTTCGGAACAAACCTGTGCCCTGGGAGCAGCGATGTTTGCGGCCACGGCAGCCCAATTACATCAAACAGTAGAAGTCGCCATGCAGCATATGGGAACGGGATTTGAAAAAACATATCATCCCGATACCAGCCGCCGGGATCTATATGAAAAAAGATATTTGATGTATACACAATTTGGAAAAGCAATCGAGAAAATTTCCATTCCAACAACATGAGTAACTATCACCATATACGCGAGCAAGCCTGCACGGCCAACCGGCAATTACCGGCGCTGGGACTGGTATTATTTAGTTTTGGAAACGTGAGTGTGGCAGCCGACGCGCTGGACATGACAGCC
>JAYWCS010000347.1:0-26525 GCA_043780315.1 Bacteroidota bacterium
GTTTCTTCCTGTGGAAAAGGGACCGGGTCGAATACAATGCGGGCAATCGCGCTGGTATCCGCCGGACAAACACCGTTTTTATCGATCAGCCGATACTGAGTTGAAACCGTAATCCCTTTTACAGTATAGTTCGGTGTGTCAATAACGGGATTGAAATCATTCCATCTGAATCCATCAGTTGAATACTGCCAGTTCTGCACGGTGCCGGTCTGGCCATTCAGTTTCAAAAATTGTCCGGCGTTTTGGCCCGCGCATAAAGTAGCATCGGCCGGGTTTATTTGTCCGCCGACCGTTTTTTCATCCACCCGTATAGTGGCCACATTGCTGGAGTCGGGCGGACAAACGGATCCTTTTCCTACTACTACCTTGTAAAAGGTGGTCGTTGTCAAATTTGCTGCCGTGTATTGCGGAGTGCTATTGCTGATGGCGGTCCAGCTGGTACTGTCGGTAGAATATACCCAATTTTTGATCACACCGGAATAGTTAAAAACATTCATCACACTGCTATTGTCGCCGGTACAAACCAGGCTGGATCCGCCCAGATCGCCGCCCACAGGGGACGGAAGCGTTTTGATCTGGATCGTATCGGTCAGATTCGCGCAGCTATTTTTCTCCCGAACACTTACGTTTCCGCCGGTATTGGACGACTTCACCTGAATAATATTGCTGCTGTCGGAAGTAATGATCGTCCAGTTATTAGGGATGATCCAGTCGTACGTTGCGCCGGCCAATGCAGGCACTGAATAGGTGAGGGCGGTATTATTACAGACCAGCGAATCGCCGCTGATCATCAGGCCCGCGCAGTTGTTGCGGATGGCAACGTAGGCATAGGCAAAATGTCCGCCGGGCACACAGTTATCTGCTTCGAAGGTCAGGCTGACGGCCTGACCACGGTAGGGAGCCAAATCAAAAGTGACTTCATTCCAACCCTTGGTCCATACATCCTGCAGGTAAATATCTGCCTGGGAATTTTGGGAAATATCCGGATTCGGGGAAGTCAGACGGCTTACGCTGAATCCATTGCGAATGGCCGTCGCACTGTCCAGCGTAGCACCTCGTCCGCCTTCCTGCACATCGTTGAACGTTGGCAGCAGATAACTGGGGGAAGCACAGGTTACCACACCGGCTGGTGTTTGGAGGGTGGCTGAAAAGACGGGTTGGAAACTGGAGGCGTGGGTGCCATTTTCCAAAACCATCGCATAGGCATAGGTCATCGTATAAGGTTCTGAAACGGGGCCGGACGGAACCATAATACGGTAACTAACCCCGCGGATATAACCACCCCCACCGGTTCCATTATTATTTCCCCGGGTGATAGACGTGGATCCCAGCTTGATGGAATAACTGTAACTATAACCATTGATGGTGGGGATGATGGGGAAATTGCCAAAGGGATCAGAGCCATTGGTTGTATTCACTCCGATGCCTTGCACCGTGCCAAGATTATATTCGTGAATGCTGCTCGCACCGCGGGTTCCGGCCGGGGCATTCGTGTTGGAATCATACCGTTGAGCGATAGCTGTGGCTCCGTTACCGGCTTGATTATTTCCAGTATAGGCATACCAATGAGTGAGATTCCCGGTAGAAAAATTAATATTGACCGGACAGGTTTGTGTCTGGGAAAAAGAGTGAAAGCAGTAAAACAAAAACAAAAAACTCAATCTGCACTTCATCAGTCAATGCATTGTTGCGGTTAAATATCGGCGGCAGCATTTCAGAGGAGTGATTTGTTTGTGCGTTGCACTTGTCAGTGTACGTAATTTACGACAAAAGGGTTGCCGGGAAAAGGGCTTTTTTGAAGGGATTCTAAAGGGAATTAATGAATATGGAAACTCGTACTGGGCATATAGAAAAGGGTCTTCTTGCCGCTTCCCGAGATATAATTCATCTTGCCAAATTTCCCCACCATCCCCAGATAGATGATTTTGTCCCCTTCTTTCATATAACTGGTATCAAAGTAAGCACCCAGCGGGCATTTCAGCGGATTGCCCCGGACATCGAAAGTATAGCTCGAAAAACAGATCATTTTCTGCGTGCCGAGATTGGCAAACTGATATCCAAAGATTTTATAATCCGTATTGGGTTTTGCAATGAAATAGAATTCCTTCGATTTCTTATCAATCGTTCCGGTGGGTTGAGCCACCGTCATCAGGGAGAAGAACAGGCCAAAAAATAAGAAGATGAGTTTACGCATGGCAACAGGCAATCACCGGGCCGACGAACTAATTCCCGGTTTGGTGGTTATAAAGAGAAGTTACAACAATTTTTCAAAATTAAAAATTTCCCGATCATGAAAAGAACGGCAAAAGCACATTGGAATGGTAACTTAATGAGTGGCAAAGGTGAAATATCCAGTCAAAGTACCATTTTGAATAATACCCCATTTTCGTTTAAAACAAGGTTTCAGGATAACGTAGGAACAAACCCGGAAGAATTGATCGCAGCCGCGCATGCCGGCTGTTTTACTATGGCCGTGAGCGGGGCGTTAAGTCAGGCTGGATTTACTCCGGGTGATCTGGATACGGAAGCTATTTTAGATCTGGATCTGGTCGCTTTGAGTATCACAGGCATTCTGCTGAAGCTGAAAGGCACTGCGATGGAAGGCGTTTCTGCCGACAAGTTTAAAGAAATCGCGGAAGGGGCCAAAGCGAATTGTATTATTTCAAAAGCATTGAGCGTTCCGATCTCTTTGGAAATTCAATATGCCGGATAGGTTTTTTCGTGCTGGTTGCTGAGGGAACCAGCACTTTTTATTTTCTTTGGCAACTTCACTTCTACGTCCGATCCGCGGGCCAAAAATACCGACTGCGGTTTTTTGTTTTCTATAAAGGGTACAAATTCTGCACCGTATAATTTTTCAATGTTTGCCTGTAGTAAAAAATGATTGACCGGATAGACCTGCCAGCGCGGGTGCGCCAGTGAATATTCAATCGTGGTTTTTTCATTTAATTTATTGTACCCGTAGTAGTGTTCAAAGATGAATTCTTCCGGGGATCCGGATTCAATATTTTGTAATATGCTGCCAGCCTGAATCTGCAACGAATTCCAGGACTGATTTTTTACTTTCCAGTTGTATTCAACAGAAATTTCTTCCGGCAGATTTATCAGTCGGTGTTTCATCTCCGCACGGCTATAGTGCTCGTTATATAAGAGATTTGCTGTTTTTGCAATGAGTGAGCTGGGTACAATTTCTGAGATGAAACCGACTCCGCGTTTCCAGATTTTTCCGTCGAAATATTTTATATAATAACGTAGGTTGACCTCTTCAAAATTTACAAATCCAGGCCAGCGAATACCTTTTACCCGCGTGTTATTGAAAAGAAAACCCACGACACTCACCAAGGCGTTGCCTTCGTAATAATCTATTTCCGTGTAGGGGGGTAAATGGGGTTTTAATACTGTCGGATCAACGGTGTAGTTAAACATGGCGAGGTATTCCCAGCGGGCTGATAAGAAAATATTTGACGACATCGGCTCGGTTTATTTCAGCAGATTATTAATCATGCCATTAAATATAAAATAGTGGAAGGGTAAAAGGCAATACCAGTAAATTCTGCCGAACAAACCTTTGGGTCGAAAGGTGGCCGTCTGCCGTAGCTGCATCTCATTGTTAATTTTAAGAATTTTAAATTCCAGCCAGGCTTCGCCGGGTAATTTCATTTCGGCATATAACAAAAGACGTTTCGCCTCTTTGTCGGCGATCAATACCCGCCAAAAATCCAATGCATCTCCTGCATGGATGGTATGGGTATTCGTGCGGCCCCTGCGTAAACCCACGCCACCAACCATTTTATCGACGAATCCGCGTATGCGCCACAGAAAATTCCCATAGTACCATCCTTTTTCGCCACCGATGCGCCAAACATTATCCATTACTTTTTCATATGGACCTTTTATGGGTCTGAATTTCAAATCTTTATAACAACCAAAACTCGGTACGTGGATATATTGCATCATTTGTTGGGGCGTATTGCTACTGACGAAGGCATCTTTCCAACTCGAGTCCACCAGATTCTGTTCAATTTTTTCAAAGGCAAGCTGCACAGCGGTATGATAGGGGATAAGTTCAATGTTGAGTTGTTTTGCGAGATCATTGGGGCGGCAAACCACATCAATCTTCATGCTGTTGACCAGATGTGTCGCCAATGAATAACTCGTGGAAGTAACAAAATATAACCAGTACGAGGAGAGGCGGGGTGTCATGACCGGGATAATGAGTATGCTCCGTTTCAAGCCTCTTTCCTTCGCAAACTGCAGGAGCATTTCTTTGTAACTAAGCACTTCCGGTCCGCCGATATCAAACGTTTTATTATAGGTATTTTCTATTAATAATACCGCAGTTAAGAACTGCACGACATTCCTGACTGCAATCGGCTGGCATTTTGTATTGAGCCATTTGGGAGTGATCATCACGGGCAATTTCTCCACCAGATCACGGATGATTTCAAAAGAAGCACTGCCTGAACCAACAATAATGGCCGCCCGCAGAATAGTCACGGCAATATCGCTTGTTCTTAAAATTTCCTCTACCTGCAGGCGGGAATTTAAATGCCGGGAGAGTTTGTCGGCATTGCTGATACCACTGAGATAGATGATTTGCCGGGCATTTGTTTTTTCAATGAGCCCGCTAAAATTTTGGGCACAGGTTGCTTCAGCTTTTTCAAAATTGCCGGTCCGTCCGCTCATGGAGTGAATCAGATAATACGCCGCATCAAGGTCTTTGGGTAGTTGGATATAAAGATCCGGCTGCAAAAAATCAATTTCGATAATCCGGATATTTTCATGCGCATGGGCGCCTTCGAAGCGTGCTTTATTACGCACGCAACAAAACAAGATATGACCCTCAGCCAGTAAAACCGGTATCAATCGCTGGCCAATATATCCGTTTGCACCGGTGAGCAGAATCCGCATGAATAATAGTTCAACATTTTAAACAATTTAAATTCGGTATTGTTTAAGGGTTAAAAATTAATTGCTATGGAATCTGTCAAGGGTAAAAACATATTGATTATCGGTGCTACCGGTGGGATCGGAAGCAAAACGGCCAGACTTTTGGCAACGAGCGGGGCGAATTTATTTCTTGTTGCGCGGAACAAAGAGAAGCTTGAGCAACTGGCAAAGGAATTGAATATCCCTTCGGCCAGAACGGCCGCATTAGATATTAGTCAGGCTACCGAAGTAGCGGCCTTAAAAGATTTATATTTTTCAAATCATGATTCTATCGATGTCTTGCTAAATGCGGCGGGCATCGGCATTCTAAAATCTACAGATGAATTGACGGAATCGGAATTTCAACAGACGATCAATTACAACCTGATTGGTCCATTTCTATTGTTGAAAGCATTTCTTCCAAAAATGAAAGAAGTCAAAAAGGGGCTGATTATACATATACCCGGAATTCTCGGTAAAGTTCCCATGGCTGGTGCGGCTGCTTATTGTGCATCGAAATTTGGTTTGCTGGGGATGATGCAAAGTATTCGCGAAGAAGTAAAACGAACAGAAATTCGAATCACGAATTTATTTCTGGGGGGCGTGGATACGCCGTTCTGGGATCATATTGATCTGCGGGTGCAGCGCGATAAAATGGTGATGGCCGAAGAGGCAGCCAAATCAATCTGGTTTTTATGCCAGCAACCCAATAGCGGGGTAGTGAATGAAATGGTGATTCAACCCTTTAATCATCAGGTTATTTAGAAGAGGGGTTCGATTGAAAAATTATTTTTAAAAGGGAATTTGACCAATTTAGATACATCCACATAATACGATCGGATTTCTGCCCTGCACGAATACCTTCCCTGATCAAAACCTATCAATAGGCTGATCTGAACGTTATTACCGGTATACCTTCTTATCGACTGAAGATGATAGACATTGATCTGCATTTTTTGTGTAAGCATTTTCCTTCCGGAAATTATTATCTGACGATCATAATACCTGCAGTCGGACAAAAAACAGTTAAACTGCTATTTTAATTATAAGTAAGTTGCATTTTTTCAGCGATATCAAATAGCTTAAAATTGTAAACGAACGGTTTCTGATGAAAAAGAGATGGATTTTTTTGTATACCGGCTTGTCTCTGATATCGGCAGCCTGCCAGCAGGCGGATCAGCAGAAAAAAATAGAGACTGCGATGGAGAAGGAAAAAGTTTCAGGAGCCGTTTCCTGTACTTCCTTCGGACTTCCGGTACAGGACAGTCTTTTATATATACACGGCGGCGGCGCTGAATTTAAAGAAACAGTGGTCAACCAACAGAAGGCTGCTATTGAATCAGAACCCGGAATGGTATGGATTTCAGGAGGGGAATTTAGTATGGGCGGTGTGAATCCAATCGGTATGCTGGATGGAGGTCATGAAGGCATGTCGGATGCCCGCCCGGTACACCGGGTATATGTAGATGGATTTTACATGGACGCTACGGAAGTTACAAACAGGCAATTCGCTGGATTTGTTGCGTCAACACATTATCTTACGATCGCAGAAACTAAGCCGATTAAAAAGGAATTCCCGGATGCACCAGATTCAAATCTTGTTGCCGGTTCCGTTGTTTTTTCACCTCGGGTCGTCAAAGATTTATCGGATAATTACCAATGGTGGAGTTATGTCCATGGCGCGAGTTGGCGTCATCCCTTGGGACCTGCTTCTGATATTTTGGGAAAGGAAAACTATCCCGTGGTTCATGTAGCCTACGAAGATGCACAGGCCTATGCCAAATGGGCTGGTAAAAGTTTGCCTACGGAAGCCGAATGGGAATTTGCCGCCAGGGCCGGAAAATCCGGCGAGCTGTATTCCTGGGGAAATATATTTAAGCAGGGGGGACAATGGATGGCAAATACCTATCAGGGAACTTTTCCTTCCAACGATTTGGGCTCAGATGGTTACTCTGGTATTGCACCGGTGAAACAATTTCCTGGCAATGCCTACGGATTATTTGATATGGCAGGAAATGTATGGGAGTGGTGCCGGGATTGGTACCGGCCGGATTATTATCAGGAACTGGCGAAAAAAAAAATAGTGAATAATCCACAGGGCCCCTCAACAGCTCTTGATCCGGACGAACCGGGGCAAAAAAAGAAAGTCCAACGCGGCGGCTCTTTTTTATGTACCGATCAATATTGCACCAGATATATGGTTGGGAGCCGGGGTAAGGGTGAGTACCGGTCGTCTTCCAATCATGTTGGTTTTCGTTGTATAAAAAAAGTAAAATAAATCTGTACAGCAAACGGTCAATGCGCAGCTGGTCGTTTAATTAAACCGGATATTATTTGATGTGTGTATGGTATTGTTGTCGTCGATCAGTATCGCTTCCAGATTTTTTATTTGGTTTACCATATCGAGTCCGGTGCGGATTCCCATAATCATCACGGGAGTCGCCATGGCATCGGCGATTTCTGCATTCGGACCCATCATCGTAACGCTTTTGATGCCGGTAACTGGTAGTCCGGTTCTAGGATTGATGGTGTGGGAATATTTCTTTCCATCTATCATAATAAATTTTTCATAATTACCTGAAGTGGCAATCGCCATATTGTTTATTTTCAAAAGAGAAAAAGGAGTTCCTGCCTGATTGGGATTCACGATGCCGATCGTCCATGCTTCTCCGTTCGGCTGGCTGCCCCAAACGGCCAGATCGCCCGAGGCATTGATGATGCCGCTTTCAATACCCATTTCCAGCAAAATCATTTTTGCTCTTTCGGCTGCATATCCTTTGCCGATGCCTCCAAAGCCGATGCGCATGCCGGGCTCTTTTAAAAACACCGTGCATTTTATTTCGTCCAGAATAATATTTCTGTAGTTGATTAACCGCACCATAGCGGCTGCCGTTTGTTTATCGGGCAGCGATTTTATCGCTGTATTGAAATTCCATAGGTTCTTATCAATCGAACCATAACTGATATCAAAGGCTCCCTGTGTAAGTTGTGAAATTTTTAAAGAGCGTTGAATTAAATTAAAGGTTTCTTCAGAAACATTCACCGCGGCCAAGCCGGCATCTTGATTTATCCGGTAGGTTTCACTTTGCTCGCTATAGGTAGTGAGTAAATTTTCTATTCGTTGAATTTCTGCAATGGCCTCACAGATGCATTCCTGTGCCCGGATTTCATCATCTGAAACGACCGTCAATTCAAAACGATTACCCATCAGTTTTACTGCTTTTGTAAAAGCCTGCCGAACTTTATGGTGTTTACTGATCTGCATTCAGTAGTTTTTTTATTTCAGCAGTAAATTGGGATGCTGTCAAATTCGGAAAGCCTTCCCAGGACTTCAATATTTTACCATTTCCGTTCATCAACACCGTGTAGGGAAATATTCCATTGGAATTATAATGATCGGCCATGGTATTATTTAAATCCTGTTGTTTAACAGGAAGCTGATTTTTTTTCTTCCTTGGAAAATCTGCATTCACCATGATCAAGACCGAATCAGCAAAAACGGTAAAACCGGGATTCTCGAAAATTTCTTTGTTCATTCGCATGCAAGGTCCGCACCAGTCGGACCCGGAGAAGTTGAGCAAAATATGTTTATGTTCCTTCAGCGCCTGCTGCCGGGCAGAGTCCAGATCGTGCTGCCAGCTTGCAAAAGAGCAACAAAGAAGGGTCAGCGAAAGCAGGAAGGTTTTATTCATGGTTGTTTGATGTACGCCAGGTTGAAAACGATACCCGTTCATGCAGAAGGATACGTACCATCTTGATTTAACGTTGCTTTCGGCTTACTGGTATTTAATTTCAGCTATAAACCGTTTAAATTTCCAATGAATTGGTTTTGATTTATTTAAAGGGATGAGATACCTTGACCATCCATTTGTATGCACCTAATATTTGAAATTTTATTACATGAAAAGATTTATTAAATCCGGCTCTCTGTTGCTGGGCATTTCGTTTTTTTTTAATTTGTTTGGGCACTCGCAGGATGCTTCGAAACCTATGCCGGACTCGGGAAAACTTTTAACCGGGAAGCTGGCTCCCACGCCGCCGATGGGTTTTAATACCTGGAATACTTTTCAGACTAAGATCGATGAAAACATGCTGCGGGCGATGGTCGATGTATATGTGAGTTCGGGCATGCGCGACGCGGGGTATCAATATTTTGTACTGGATGACGGTTGGATGGCCATGGATCGCGATGCCAATGGGAGTCTGCTGGCCGATCCGGTAAAGTTTCCCAGTGGGATGAAAGCCTTTGCAGGTTATGTCCATTCAAAAGGGTTGAAATTCGGTATTTATAATTGCGCCGGTGATAAAACCTGCGCGGGTTATCCAGGTACCCGCGGGCATGAATTTGAAGATGCGCGCCTGTATGCATCCTGGGGTGTTGACTTCTTAAAGTACGATTGGTGTAATACCGATAGCCTGAATGCACCGGAGGCTTATAAAACCATGAGTGCAGCCTTACGGGCAACCGGCCGGCCCATTGTTTTCAGTCTGTGCGAATGGGGTGACCACGTACCCTGGCTTTGGGCAAAGGGAGTCGGGGAGTTGTACCGCACTACCGGCGATATCAGTCCGATTTTTGCAATCGACAAACATATGGGTGACTCGACGTCACAATCAGTATTGAGCATCCTCGATCTGCAGATTCCCATTCGGAAATATAACGGACCCAATCATTGGAATGATCCGGATATGCTGGAAGTGGGAAACGGAATGACCTATAATGAAGACAAAGCGCATTTTTCTCTCTGGTGTATGCTGGCCGCCCCGCTCGCGGCCGGCAATGATTTACGGAAAATGACGCCGCAAACGACCGCTATTTTAACAAATAAAGAAATGATTGCCGTAGATCAGGATGCCCTGGGGGTATCTGCCTTTCGGATGATGCTGCCCGATAGTCTGGAAGTATGGGTAAAACCATTAAATAATAAAGAGTTGGTTCTTTGTTTTTTTAACCGGACCGGCCAAGCCCGGAAACTCAAACTCAACTGGAAAGACCTGATTCTTTCGGATCCGCAAACCGGGCTTGATGTTCGTTTTGCCGGCCAAACTTATACATTGCGGGATCTGTGGTTAAAAAAGGATGTTGGAACAACGGCTAAAAAATTTGAACAGGATATTGCATCCCACGATGTCATCGTGTTGAAACTGAAAACCCCCTAAAACAATCAATTGTAAAATCTCCGGGTAAGCGAATTTTTGTCAGGGGTTTTTCATAAATTTATTTCTAAATTTTTTTTATGAATGCATTAATAGAGTCGTTACAGGAAAAAATCGGATTGTCTGCCGATCAGGCAAAAGACGCTGCGGCGCATATGATGGATTACTTCAAGGCAAAACTTCCGGCTTCTCTGCATGAGCACCTGGATGCGGCTGCCATCGGAGATACGATTAAAGCCAAAGGAGCTGATTTTTTTGCGGCGGTCCAGACAAAGGGGGGCGATTTTCTGCACAGTGCGGAGGACAAAATCAGCAGCTTCCTGCATTCGAAAGAAGCGTAAAAAGCATTCTGAAATTTTAAAAGTATGGGAATGGGGAACTATTTTTAGTCCCTGCATTCCCATACTTTTTTTTAGGTTAATACGCTTGCACTAAATTTGTCATAAAGAAACTGGCATGGTTTTTACCTCGTATACACTTGAAAGAACAGAAGAAATTCCGATCGGGAAAATAGACTTTTACCGGGGAGTAGATATTTTTAAAACTTCATTTAAAACTTCAAATGTATGATCATGAAAAAAAAGCTATTTGCCGCTTTTGCAGGTATGTGTATTGTTTCTTCTTTAATGGCTATTACTGCCAACAAGGGGAAAACCGACCGATTGATTAATTTATCTGATACAACCATTAAGCCGGCTGAAACCACGAAGGTTTCGAAGTTTGTGATTAAAAAACAATTCATCGATACAACAAGCAAACCATCTGACACCACAAAGGTTCCGAAGATGTATTTCGTGAAGAATTAAAGACAGCATTTCATTCGATACTGTATATTTTAAAGACGTATAGGGTAAAAATCAACGACCCGTTTTAACAGGCAAGACGTTGATTTTTTTTATCAATCAGGTCAGTGATTTTTTTCTTGCTTTATTTCGCTGACTATAGAACACAGCCAGAGCTGGGCCGATAAAAAAATATATAAAACCTGCGAGTCCGGCCATATTATAAGGTACAGGCATCGCGATCAGCACCGAGACGAATCCAATGCTCACCATGATGGCCTGCTTATACATATTTGTTTTACAATCGAAATATCCCCTACTACTTAATTCAAGTTCTTTGGATTGACGTGATGCATGCAAATACAGGAGAAAGAGAAGGCTGTAAATAACTAAATACCCCAGGGCATAGATGAGAAAAAGCAGTGGCACCTGCTGCTGGGTAATTTTCATTGCAGCAGATTTTTTTCCGAATGCCGGGTCGCTGAAAAGCAACGAAAAAAGAAACTTGTGGGGATAAACATAGAACAGTTCGATCAAAAGCAGCGTAACATTCAAGCTCAGTATCCAGTTGTCTTCCAAACGGTACCGACGGAAAAAACGATGTTGTTCACTCCAGACAAGAATAAGTATCAGGAAGCTGATGCAAAATGCAAAAAAACCACGCATGTAAAAAACAGTTCGTCAAAACTTTTCGGCACTTCCAGCGAGACAATCAGCAGGGTAGCGGCAAACGCAAATGCCAGGCTTTGGGTCTGGTGAAAGAACGCAAGCCGGCGTGCGACAGCGCCACACCAAATCCGGAATGGTTTCTTCCACTCCAGGGTAAGGGGGCCGATACACGGTCGCAACAATTCCAGTAACCGGAACCGACATTCATTTTATTCAGCAACACTTCTGCCCTGATTCGATCCCTACTATACACCGCAGCGGTTAAGCCATACGAAGTGTCCAGCATCCTCCGAACGGCTTCTTCGTCATTTTGCACTTTCATAATTCCGATAACGGGGCCGAAAGATTCCTCCCTCATCACTTCCATCTCATGGTTCACCCCTGTTAAAACAGTTGCTTCAAAATAATAGCCATTTCCTTTTATTCTCTTACCGCCGGTTAAAACTTTTGCGCCTTTCTGAACTGCATCTGCGACTTGTTGTTCCAAAATGGTTAACTGATCTTTCCGGGTGAGCGGTCCCAAATAAACCCCGGCCGTTGTCGGGTCGCCGGTTTTCCAGGAGCTGACTTCTTTCAGAAATTCCGCCAGATAGGCATCGTACACCTCTTCGTGCACATAGATGCGCTCGACCGAGCAGCAGCTCTGCCCGTTATTATAGAATGCACCATCTGCTGTGCCGGCTGCAACCTGCGCGATATCTGCAATATCATTTGTAACATACAAAGGATCTTTTCCGCCCATTTCCAGTTGGCAGGGAACCATTTTAGCGGCACATTTTTCATAAATGTATTTCCCTGTTTTATAGGAGCCAGTAAAGAAATATCCGTCGAAAGGCAGATCCAGTAAAATCTTACCGACCTCTCCGGTACCGATTGCCGTATGAAAAACATTTTCCGGTATGCCGGCTTCTTTTAATAATTTTTCAATTTCCAACCCGGTGCCACTGGAAAATTCTGAGGGTTTATACATAACCGTATTGCCGGCGAGCAGGGCACTGACAAACACATTTACGCCCACCAGCCAGGGATAATTCCAGGCTGAAATATTGCAAATAACCCCCAGTGGATCGTAGGAAATGATTTCTTCCAGGGTATCTTCCTGGGTCATGATTTCGTCACCCAGATATTTACCCGCATTTTCTGTAAGCCACTTAATTCTCGTACGCGCGCCATTGATTTCATTGCGACTTTGTTGCAGGGGCTTTCCTACTTCGGCCGTCAAGACAGCTGCGAGTTCTTCCAGTTTATCTGCTAGCAGCGCAGCAAATTTTTGAAGAATTTTAACTCTTTCCGGTAGGGGATGCGCCCACCAGGCTATCGTTGCTTCTTTGAGTAATTGAAATTTAGTGGCCAGTGAAGAGCGGTCGTCTTCCGGAATTTCTTTGATGATTTGTTCGGTGGCCGGATTAATTATTTTCATTTTCTATGGGATATATTATAGTTCCTAAAGTGCTTTCAGGTATAAGTTTTTAAAATCGTTACGACTAACCGGTTTTGGGTTATTCGGATGTGCAAAATCAGCCAGTGCTAAGTCGGCCAGTGATTCGATATGTTCCGGTTTAACACCGATCGAGCTGAGTTTATGGGGAATGTTGATTTTAGTATTTAATTCAAACAGGTATTGAACAACCGCTTCGCCGGTTTCCTCTTTGAGCATCAGCGTTCTGGCGATTTGCCGGAATTTATGCTCGAACCCCGCTATATTAAACTCCATGCCATAAGGTATATTCACCGCATTGGCCAGCCCATGATGGGTATCGAGCAGGGAGGAGAGCGGATGGGCCAGTGAATGCACGACCCCCAGTCCCTTTTGAAAAGCAACCGCTCCCATCAAAGAGGCAATCAGCATCTTGCTCCGGGATTCCAGATCGGGATGATTCACCGCGATGACCAGTGATTCATGTATTAATGAAATGCCCTGCAAGGCAATACCGTCGCACATCGGATGAAACATATTGGTGAGATAGGCTTCCATATGATGGGTGAGTGCATCCATCCCGGTGGCGGCCGTAATAAATGCTGGCAGTTCCATGGTTAATAACGGATCTGCGAAAACAATTTTCGCGAGGAGTTTCGGGGAGAAGAGAATTTTTTTCTGATGCGTTTCATCATCCGAAATAATCGCGCTTCTGCCCACTTCACTGCCGGTGCCTGCGGTGGTGGGGATCGTAATAAAATGAGGGACCTCATTGGTTACAAAAACATCACCGCCCGTCAGATCATCGTATTTAAAAAGATCTTCACGGTGATGCACGCGCAACACAATGGCCCGGGCCACATCGAGTGCCGCACCGCCGCCGATCCCAATGATGGCGTCCCGCTGACTGGCATCATATACATCGGTGCCTTTGTATACATCCGACCTGACCGGATTTTTATGAATGTCGTGGAAAACTTCCACGGAGATGGATTGTTTTTCAAGATCTGCGAGGATGTCTTTAAAAAAATCAAGTTGGGAAACGGTCGGGTCCGTTACGATGAGGGGTCGTGATAATTTGTTTTTTTTTAAATATCCGCCTAACTCTTTACTGGATCCTGCTCCAAAACGGATGGTGGTTGGAAAACTATACTGATAGATTCTATCCAGGTTCATGGGTCTGATTATTTTTATAACTAAATGATTTCAAAATATCTTTTAAACTCCCAGTCCGTCACCGATTTGAGATGCTGCCGCCATTCCCAGTCGCGCGTTTTAGTGAAATGATCCACAAACCGGGCACCCAGAATTTCGCGGGCAGCGCCGGAAGCGTGCATCATGCGGGTAGCTTCATCAAGGGTAGCGGGTATTTGTCCGTTCGAGAGATCAGAATATCCGTTGCCCGTTGTGGGCGGTTGCTGGAGGGCAATTTTATTTTTTATTCCGTAAAGCCCGGCGCCGAGAGCGGCTGCCATGGCCAGATATGGATTTACGTCTGAACCGATTACTCTGGTTTCGAGTCTGCATGATTTTGCGGACCCCGGTAAGATCCGTAATGCAACGGTCCGGTTATCTATTCCCCAGGTCAGCGTAGTAGGTGCCCAGGCACCGGGTACGAGCCGCTTGTAACTGTTGATAGTCGGCGCAAACATCGGTAGCAATTGCGGCAGTAAAAGCAGCTGGCCGGCTACATAATGTTTCATCTGTTCACTCATGTGCAAAGAATCTTTCTCTTCGTAAAAAAGATTTTTCTTACCCGCCGCGTCCCAGAGGCTCTGGTGTACATGGCCTCCGCAGCCTGGCAGTTGCTCGTTAATCTTGGCCATAAAGGTGGCCATGATACCATGTTTATAAGCGATTTCTTTTACCGCCGTCTTAAATAAAACTGCGCGGTCAGCCGCTTCAAGTATTTCAGAATAGGTGATGGCGGCTTCGAAAGTACCGGGACCGGTTTCGGTGTGTAATCCCTCCAACGGAATATCGAATTGTTTGAGCAGACTGAAAAGATCAGTCATAAAATCATTCTTCAGTGTGGACCTTAATATAGAATATCCAAACATGCCGGGACTGAGTGGGCGGAGATCCCGGAATTGTTTTTCATGGATGCTATCCGGTGTTTCTGCGAAATTATACCATTCAAATTCCTGCGAGAAAAACGGTCGAAACCCTGCATCTGCCGCGTCACGGATTACTTTTTTTAAGAGGGAGCGCGGACAAACAGCGGTTGTTTCCTGATCTGCCTGTATCAATTCTGCGAGAAAAAAAGGAACATCATTTTCCCACGGAATTTTTCTGAAGGTCCTCAGGTCGATGCGGGCAGCCGCATCGGGGTAGCCGGTGTGCCAGCCGGTGTACTCCACCCGGTCATACGCTGCATCTGCTGCATCCCAGCCAAAAATGACGTCGCAGAAACTGGTATTGGAATCGATAATAGAAATAAATTTATCCAACGAAATATATTTCCCCCGTAATACGCCGTCGATATCGGTGATGGCAATTTTTACTTTCCCGGAAGGATGATTTTTAACATACTGAATAATTTCTTTCAATTCCATATCGTACAAATTAAATGGAGTTCTCTTTGCTGAGTAATTTAAAAAATGCAAAACTAACTGCCATGAGGAGTAAAAAAAACAATGCTAAGTTGAAATTATAGACGGTCATTGCAATGATTGATATCGATGCAATGACCAGGGCCGTCACCGGGAAAATGGGATAGAGTGGCACGCGGAAAGGTCGCGCCAGGCCGGGTTCCTTTTTTCGCAGGCTTAGCATAGCAATCATAGACAGGATATACAGCATCAGGGCGCCGAACACGGAGATCGTAATGATTTCAGCTGTTTTCCCCGACAGCAGGGCGATAATACCGATTAGCATATTGGCGAGCAGGGCATTGGAAGGTGTTTTGAATTTCGGATGAATTTTGCCCAGGAAGGCGGGGGCAAATTTTACTTTGCCAAATTCGTAGGTCGATCTGCCGGCGGTTAAAATCAATCCGTGGAAAGAGGCAATCAATCCGAAAAGTCCGACCGTAATCAGCAGATGGTAGAGCAGATGATTGTTACCGGTAATATGGGCCAGCGCCAGGGGCAGCGGAGAATCCGAGGCGGTACCATCTGCTTTGTATACAATGGCCTCCCATCCGCCAACACCAATCGAACTAAAAAAAATCAGCACACATAAAATAACGAGCGTTAGAATCGCCGAGCCAAAACCCAGCAGCAGGGTTCGTTGCGGCTGCACAACTTCTTCGGCCACATTGGCAACACCTTCGATTCCCAGGAAAAACCAGATGGCAAAAGGAGCGGCAGCGAGGATGCCCTGCCAGCCATGTGGAAACGCATTGTGCTGCATATTTTTTATTTCGAAATGCGGAAAGGTTATGCCCGCAAACAATAATAATTCTGCTACTGCAAAAATAGTGATGAAGAGTTCGAATAAAGCGGCCGCCTTCACCCCGTAAATGTTGAGGGCAGTAAATAAAATATAGCCAAAGATGGCAATCACCACGATGGGGATTTGCGGAAAAAATAAATTGAAATAGGCGCCGATGGCAAAAGCGATGGCGGGAGGTGCGAAAATAAATTCAATGTTCTGTGCCATACCCGCGATAAATCCCAGGTCTTTCCCGAGTGCGCGGTTTGCATAATCAAAGGCACCGCCGGCTTTCGGAATGGCGGCGGCCAGTTCGGCATAACTAAAAGTAAACGTGACGTACAGGATGATAATAAAAATCGTTGCTATCGCCAATCCACCCGTACCGCCTTTCTCCAGCCCCAGATTCCAGCCAAAATACATTCCTGAAATCACATACCCTACGCCGAGTCCCCATAAAAGGAAAGGGCTGAGCGTGCGTTTTAATTCAGGTGTTGAAGCAGGCAAATGAAATAGTTATTCGTGAAATTGTAATATCTTGAAAAGCGTCCAATCTCTTCAAAAGTACGGGTAACCGGTCTGCTATAAAAACGTAAAAATATTTATGCTCCCATTTGTAATTGACCCGGATATGTCGACCGCTCAAACGTTGAACACCGGTTTTTATACCGATCCATTGATATTTGAACTTGCCCGGGAGAAAATTTTCGCAGCCTGCTGGCATTATATCGGCGATCAAAGCATGGTGCCTCAAACTGGTAGTTGTTATCCTTTCACCTTACTGGAGAACTTTCTGCAGGAACCGCTGCTGCTAACCAAAGACAACCAGCAGGAGATTCGTTGCATGTCGAATGTTTGCACGCACCGTGGAACCACTTTGGTAGCCGAACCTTGTATCGCTAACCATTTACGGTGTCGCTACCATGGTCGTCAGTTCCGGCTGGACGGTACTTTTCTTTCTATGCCGGAGTTTAAGGAAGTGAAAAATTTTCCAACGACCGAAGACAATCTCACCGCGTTGCCTTTATTTATCTGGGGTCCCTGGCTATTTACGTCCCTGAATCCATCGGCAGATGCGACTATATATTTTCGGGCGATGCAGGAACGCCTGGCATGGCTTCCCCTGCATGAATTTGTTTTTAAGCCGGAATTAAGCAGTGAATATTTAGTGGACGCCCATTGGGCATTGTATTGCGAGAATTATCTGGAAGGGTTTCATATACCTTTTGTACATGCGGGATTGAACGCAGTAATCGATTTTGGAAACTATACCACGGAAATATTTGAAGGGTCGAATTTGCAACTGGGAATCGCGAAAGCGGATGATGAAGTTTTTGATTTGCCGTTGTCGTCGCCGGACTATGGGAAAAAAGTGGCGGCCTATTATTTTTTTGTATACCCTAATATAATGTTTAATTTTTATCCCTGGGGATTGAGTATTAATCTGATACAACCGCAATCGATTGAGCGGACGAAAGTTTCCTTTTTTACATATGTATGGAAGGAAACCTTATTTAATACCGGCGCCGGATCTCAGCTCGATCTGGTGGAAATGGAAGATGAGGAAGTGGTGGAAGCCGTGCAGCAGGGGATTCGTTCCAGATTTTATCATCACGGCAGATATTCCGTGACGCGCGAACAGGGAATTCATCATTTTCATCAATTGATTGCAAAAAGTTTTTTATAAGAGAATACATTTCACTTTCGTATAACAGCCGGTTGATTAGTTATGGATTTAGTTCTACGATGATGAGCTTTTACTTTAGCAGAGTATCAAACAACGCCGCCTAGCGGATTGTAGTGGTGGAATGAACTTGAATATTTTATGAACTTACTCATACGGAGGAAAACGGCTGGTTAGTAAAGTAAAAACCCCTGCATAACAGGGGCTTTAAACCTTCTTTTGGTGGAGGATACCGGGATCGAACCGGTCACCTCTAACATGCCATGCTAGCGCTCTACCAGATGAGCTAATCCCCCATTGACGATGCAGGAGCCGCGTCAAAAAGAGTTGCAAATATATCAATTCTGAACAAATCCCCGGCGCTCTTGTTAAATATGTTTGAATTCAATTTTATGGGAATAGGCAGACAAATTCTGGAGTATCTCTATATTAAGAAAAGGGACCCTAAATCACCGGCACCCGACTCCTGGTTAAAGTACATGCATGGGATCAATCGGATATCTATCTTTATGTTTTTATTTGCCATTCTGGTCATCATTTACCGGATGGTTTTTAAAAGGCATTGAAGAACCCCACACTTCCTCATTTCTCCCACAGCTCCTCACTTCCTCGATTTTAAACTTTCTCCGAGGAGTGCTGCCGCTTTTTCCGAAGCGTTCCCTCCCTGTGAAAGGAGTGCCCGCAGATCCTCATAATCTTTGAAAAGCCTTGTCCGGATCCCTTCATCCGAAATCAATTTTTTTAATTCGGCAATGATATTTTCAGCAGTCATTTCTTCCTGAATAAGTTCTTTGACAACTGGTTTATCCATGATAAGATTCACCAGAGAGATATATTTCACTTTGATCAGCCGTTTGGCGATGGCGAAGGAAATGGTGCTGCCTTTATAGCAAATCACTTCGGGGACCCCGAATAAAGCGGTTTCCAGGGTAGCCGTTCCTGAAGTTACGCAGGCCGCGTGGGCACGTTGTAGCAGTGCGTAAGTTTGATTGCGTACACGGCCCGCTTGTGGATACTTCATCAAAATTTGATCATAAAAAGCAGAATCCTGTCCGGGTGCTTCTGCCACGACAAACTGAAAATCCGGAAACGCGCGACTGGCTTCCAGCATCACCGGCAGTTTTTTGAGTATTTCCTGTTTACGGCTTCCGGGCAGCAGGGCGATCAGCGGACGTGTTTGGTCAGTTTGTTTGCCGGCTGACGTATAAATGGTCGGCGGTTCTTTTGCTTCCGGAGAATTTTTAAAACGTTCAATCACTTCTACCAGCGGATGCCCCACATATTCGGTTTCATAGTTCCATTTTTGAAAAAAAGCTTTTTCAAAAGGAAGGATTACCAGCATCAGGTCGATGCTGGAGCGGATGATTTTTACACGGCTCTCTTTCCAGGCCCAGACCTGCGGAGAAATATAGTAAATCGTTTTCAAACCCATTTTGCGTGCCCATTGGGCAATACGCAGGTTGAAACCGGGGTAGTCGATAAACAGCACCGCATCGGGTTTGTATTGAAGAATATCTGCTTTGCAAAATTTGATATTCTGGAGAATAGTAGGCAGGTTTCGAATCACTTCGGTAAAACCCATGAATGCCAGCGCACGATAATCTTTCACAATTTCGGCTCCGGCTTTCTGCATTAGTTCACCACCCCAGCCACGAAACTGCGCGCCACGGTCATTCTTCTTAATTTCCCGGATCAGATTGCTCCCATGCAAATCCCCGGATGCTTCGCCCGCGATGAGGTAATACTTCATGTATATTCAAAGGTAATGAAGGAAGGCGATTATCAGGATGCGGGACGTGTCGGTCGGGTGACGGATGACCGTTCAATTCAGAGGACCAATTTGTATACGAGCACGAAGATTCCATAAATCAGCGTGGCCACGAAAACCCCTTTAGCCGTTTGATCGCGGTGCGTATTGATGTAAACGGTAAATAAAATGGCGTTGGCCAGCAGTGAGAGGCTGCTGATAGCCGTGAGTAGTTGCTTGTTATGACTTAACACATAAATGTATTCCGACAATCCGATGGTTCTGCTGAAAACCCAGAAATAATAGAGGAGCATGGCCAGCAGCGGACCGAGAATGCCGAGTAGGATACCGAATTTTAAATTATCTTTTTTGAATATCAAAATTTCCAGGTTTTTTCCAGTTTGCTTTTTAAAACGTAATTCGTAAGATCAAATTGCACCGGAACCACACTCACGTAATTATGTTCGAGTGCCCATACATCGGAGTCCCGGCCTTTGTCGAAGTTTACAAATTCTCCGGTAAGCCAAAAGTATTTTTTTCCGTTGGGGTCATTTCTTTCAATAAAATCCTCCTCATACTTCGCATAAGCCTGTTTGCAAATTTTCACGCCCTTGATCAGTTCTGCCGGAACAGCGGGAATATTTACATTCAGCACCGTGTGTTTGTCCAGCCTGGATTTCAACATCTGCTCTACTACCATTCGCACATATTTACGGGCACCGGTAAAATCAGCTTCCACGCTATGATCAAGCAGGGAAAAACCGGCAGAAGGGATGCTTTCAATGGCTGCTTCCACGGCGGCCGACATGGTCCCGGAATAAATGACATTGATGGAATGATTGGCGCCATGGTTGATTCCGCTCAGGCAGATATCCGGTTTGCGGTGCAGCACCTTATCGACGGCCAATTTCACGCAATCAACAGGGGTTCCGGAACACTGCCAGGCTTCCACATCTTCAAAAATAGTGAGCGGGTGTAACCGAAGTGGTAAACCGATGGTAATGGCATGCCCCATGCCAGACTGGGGCTTATCGGGGGCAACGACGACTATTTTCCCGAGATCTTTGACAGCTTCCACGAGATTACGGATACCGGGCGCCATGATTCCATCATCGTTCGTAATCAGGATGACTGGAAGATCTTTTTTCTTTGATTTTGACATAGTTAGAAAGGGGTTGCTAAAGTACAATATTTTTTCTGCCGCGTGGAAAATCCCCCGGATCCGGGAGGGTTTTTTAAAAACGCGTCTTGCTTTTTGGGGTCGTTCCGCTACCTTTGCAGCCGGCTTAAAATACCCTCTATGGCAGGACAACTAAAGGAAGTTCGTAACCGGATTAAATCGATCCAGAGTACGCAGCAGATTACCAAGGCAATGAAAATGATCAGCGCCACCAAGCTGCGTAAATCGCAGGAAGCCATTCAGCAGATGCGGCCCTATTCGAAAAAACTGCAGCAGGTGCTGGGTAGTATAGTTGGCAATGCCGAGGGTAATATCAACCCGACATTGTCTACTGCCAGACCCGTTGAAAAAGTTTTGCTGATCCTGATTACGAGCGACCGGTCGTCCTGCGGTGCCTATAATTCCAATCTCATCAAACTGGCAAAGGCCACGATGCTTAAAAAATACCCAAGCCAAACGGCTAAAGGCAATACGGTTATCTGGACCATTGGAAAAAAGGGCTATGAACATTTCCTGAAAAATAACTATAAAGTAAACGGTGATTTCCGCGATATATTTCAACATTTAAATTTCGAATCGGTACAGGTTTGTGCCCAGGCGGCGATCAAAGCTTTTGAAAACCACGACTTTGACGCTATCGATATTATTTATAGTGAATTCAAAAATGCCGCCTCACAGCTTTTTGTGGTAGAGCCCTTTCTGCCCATTCCAAAAGCGACGAAGGTTGCCGGCGCCGCGGCGAACGATTTTATTTATGAGCCTTCCAAAGAGGCCATCATCACCGAGTTGATGCCGAAAATTCTGAATACCCAATTGTTTAAGGCCGTACTCGATGCCAGCGCTTCTGAACATGGTGCCCGGATGACGGCCATGGATAAGGCGACCGAAAATGCCAACGAGATTCTTAAAAGTTTGCGCATATCGTACAACCGGGCACGTCAGGCCTCCATCACAACAGAATTAACGGAGATTGTTTCCGGTGCCGCCGCATTGCAGGGATAATGTGGGTGGATTGTGGAAATCGGAGAACGGGAGAATGCGGTAAGCTACCAATCATTGACATACTTTTAAATATGGAATTATCCGACCTCATTCCGCATATCGAAGCCCTGATCTTTGCCAGTGACAAGCCACTGACTGCCATGGAAATGACTGAATTGCTCAACAATGCGTTCGGTTTCATGGATGATAAACTCAACCTCGACCAGATACAAACCGGCATTGACGGGATTGTCGCAAAATATAATTCTGAATTTTATCCTTTTGAAGTGCGCCAAAGCGGTGGCGGATGGCAGTTTTTATCGAAGAAGGAATTTCATAAAACCATCGCGCAGTTAAACGGAGAAAAATTTCTTAAAAGGTTATCGGTGGCGGCGCTGGAAACACTTGCAATCATTGCCTACAAACAGCCAATCACCAAGGGAGAAATCGAATCCATCCGCGGCGTCAACAGTGACTATTCCATCCAGAAATTACTTGAAAAAGAATTGATCGTCATCATGGGTCGCAATGAAGACATGCCCGGCAAACCGCTGATCTATGCAACATCCAAAACGTTCATGGATTACTTTGGTATCAACAGCACGGCCGATCTTCCGCGTCTGCGGGAAGTATTGGGAGAAAGTCTCGAAGAGCCGTCACTGATTCACTATACCCCTTTAGCAGCCGAAATAAATCCGGCATTGGTGGTGAGTGAAGAAGGGGAGTTGCTTGAAAATAACGCTTCGGCAGAAACTGAATCCGACGGGGAAAATACGGCTGATCATCCTTGATCTGTCCGCCGTATATTCGCCCTCATGACAACCCCGCTTTCCCATACCGACCTCATCGCGATTGCTGAAGAATATGGAACCCCGGTTTATGTATATCACGCGGAAAAAATCGCCGCGCAGTTTCAAAAATTAAAAACTGCTTTCCATAATACAAATACCGTTTTTTTTTATGCCTGTAAGGCGCTTACCAATGTGAACATTCTGCGTTACATCAAAAACATCGGTGCCAATGTGGACTGCAGTTCCATTAACGAAGTGAAACTTGCCCTGCATGCGGGATTTCCTTCAGCACGCATTTTGTATACTTCCAACGGAATCGACTTTAATGAAATAAAAGAAGCCAAGGAGCTGGGTGTGTTCATCAATATTGACAGTTTGTCAAATCTTGAAAAATTCGGGCAGCATTTTGGAGAAACCTATCCGGTGGGCATACGCCTGCGTCCGAATATTCTCGCTGGCGGAAATATAAAAATATCGACAGGACATGATAAAAGTAAATTCGGTATTCCGGTAGATCAGATAAACCAGGTTCTGGGAATAGTCGAAAAATATAAACTCCGCATCAGTGATTTGCATATTCATACCGGCAGTGAGATTCGGGAGGTAGATGTTTTTCTAAGGGGAATTGAGGTTTTATTTGAAATAGCTCCTCATTTTGAACATCTGGAATTCATTGATCTCGGGGGCGGCTTTAAAGTGGCCAGTAAGCCCAAAGACGAAGAGACAGATATTGCGGTGTTGGCAGAAAAAGTAACGAAGGCTTTCAGCAACCATCCCTATAAAAACGGCAGGCCGCTACAGGTTTGGTTTGAGCCAGGGAAGTTTTTAGTGAGTGCCGCCGGAAATTTTATTACTCAGGTGAATGTGTTGAAAGAAACCGGCACGGCCGATTTTGTGAGTGTGAACAGTGGATTTAATCACCTGATTCGCCCGATGTTTTATGACGCGTACCATCACATTGAAAATATCAGCAATCCAACGGCCGAATTGAAAAATTATTCGGTGGTAGGAAATATTTGTGAGACGGATACTTTTGCCTGGGACCGACCCCTGAATACCGTCCGGGAAGGGGATTACCTGGTATTTCGGAATGCGGGAGCCTATGGATTTGAAATGTCTTCCAATTTTAATTCACGTTTTAAACCGGCCGAAGTGTTGGTGATGGATGGTAAACCCCATCTGATTCGCCGCCGAGATCATTTTGATGACCTGCTCCGGAATCAGATCGAAGTGATTTAAATTTTTTCATCTACCCTGCTTTCTTTATTTTCAATTGGCCTTGATTTTTCTTTCATTTAAATATAAAATCTAATTGATATGCCGATACGCATGACAGACGATCAGCCGCAATCAGACGAAAGCGGCGGTGGTTTTGAGGGAGGGGGAGCTAATCGCGGGGCGGGCGGCGGCGGAGGAGGATTGTTCAGTCTGCTGCCCTTGTTGCTCGGGTTGATTCGCGGTCCGAAGAGTTTGCTGTTAATTGTCGCGCTGGGCATTGGGGGTTACTTCTTACTGGGTCGCGGTGGCGGCGGATGTAATATGGCAGGTATCACCCAACAGGTGCAACAACTCGCTACGGGCGGGGTGCTCGATCCGAGGCAGTTTGACAAATCCAAAGTATACGAGTCGCTTTCTGACGACGATAATAAAAATCCATTGCCTGAATCCGCCAACCTGCAGAAGTATGCACCGGCGGTGGGCGATCAGGGAAAGCAGGGTAGCTGTGTGGCCTGGAGCAGCGCCTATGGCGCACGTACGATATTAGAATCTGCCAGAACCGGCAGCGATCCCAATGCGTTGAAGTTCAGTCCGGCGTTTTTATACAATCAGATCGGCCTCGATGGCTGCGAAGGATCCTATATTAACCGGGCCATGGATTTTATGAGTCAGAAAGGATCGGTGCCATACAATGCGTTTCCTTATACGGATCAGGATTGTTCCAAACAACCCGACGGTCAGTTGCTGGATCAGGCGCGCCAGTTCAGAATGCGCGGCTCCAACCGGCTGACGGTGGGCGACCGTACCGATCAGATCGACCTTCGGGCAATAAAAGAAAATTTGTCGCAGGGCGCACCCGTAGTGATTGGCATGATGGTGGGCGGTAGTTATATGCAACCGATGATGGGACAGGATGTGTGGAATCCCACGCAGGATGATGCTGCCATGATGGGTTTCGGTGGTCATGCGCAATGTGTGGTTGGATATGACGATGCGAAATATGGGGGTGCGCTTCTGATCATGAACAGCTGGGGCCCGCAATGGGGCAATAATGGATTTGCCTGGGTTCGGTATAAACATTTTAAATATTTCGTTCGGGAAGCATACGGGTTGGAAAGCATGCCCGCCGTGGGGGCAGCGGCTGATAAACCCTTTGAGTGCGAAGTAGGATTGGTGCAGGTAACTTTTGATGGAAAGAAAACAGTTGCCGGAGATTACATTCCGCTCAAGAGAACGGCTGAAAATGTATTTGAAACAACCGGTACCGTCAAAGCGGGCACGCGTTTTAAAATGGAAATTCGAAATATTTCTGAATGCTATATTTATGTTTTCGGAAAAGAAACAGACGGCAGCAGTTATACCTTATTTCCCTATCCCCGAACCGATGATCCTGCAAAAACAAAATATTCTCCCTTCTGCGGTATCGCCGGTTACCGTTTATTTCCAAAGGATAAAAGTATGCAGCCCGATAGTATCGGTACAAAAGATATGATGGCGGTGGTTGTGAGTAAAGACAGTCTAAACTGGAGCACGATCAATGCCCGGATCAGTCAGAATAAAACGACAGATTATGTTGCCCGTCTCAAAGCTGCCCTGGGTAATTCCTATAGCGGACAGATACAAGCGGATGCTTCTGCCAAAGGAAATATTCATTTTAAAGGAGGTGCAAAAAATAATCGCCTCATTGCCTGTATATTTGAGGTAAATAAATAAAAAAAACAGCCACCCTGCGGCAGCCGTCAAAATCTGTTAGTAAGAGTCATCAAAATTTAGTTTTTCCGTCAAGAAAAGGTACAGATTTTAATAGTTTTTTTCAGATAGAGGATTTTAGTTTTGATTTTCAAAAGGATAAGGAAAGGTTTAAGGGTCGTCGTCAACATTTTTTCATCGGGTTGGATCTCGTTTTCATCGGTTTAAATTTCTTCTGTGTGTTTCGTTCATTCGGTTGGTTTTTGTCGGATTGGTTTCGGTTTTCATCGGATCAGATCATTTGAGCGCTTCAACAATACAAAGATGCAAACCCTTTTACCTTTTGTTTAACTTATTCGATTAAGAGGAAAAAACCTTCGATTTTTGTCACTAAAAAGCCGTTAAATGGTATTAGCCATGAAAAAATTGTCGTTTTGTCTGTTGTTATGGATGCTTGTCGGTTTTTCGAATGCCCAGCGGCAAAAGCCAGACAGCTCATCGTATAATGCCCATGATTTTTTCTTACAGGAATTCAACCCACCCGCCGGAAATGCATATCGTTCGGCCAATGGAACGCCGGGGCCGATGTATTGGCAAAACAGTGCCAGTTACCGGATTCATGCTAGCCTTAGTGAAAAAGATACCAGTATCAGCGGAGATGTCACGATTTCATACACTAATAACAGTCCGGATAATCTCGATTACTTGTGGCTCCAGTTGGATCAAAACATTTTTGATCACAACTCGCGGGGCATCGCAGCCATTCCGGCTGCCGGTGACGTGATTGGAATATCAGGCGTCAAAAAGGGGGGCTATCAAATCGGCTTGGTAACTGTTACCCAAAACGGAATGAGTTATGAAATCAGGCCCGTGTTATCAGACACCCGTATGCAGCTTCGGTTAAAA
>JAYWCS010000348.1:0-23001 GCA_043780315.1 Bacteroidota bacterium
TGCTTGCAAACTGCTTGCAAATTCGAAAAGTTGGGAAGAAACCCCCCAATCTAGATAAATTAAAATCTTGATAATCAGTACCCCAGACGGGAATCGAACCCGTACCCGCATTTCTGCAGACAGGATTTTAAGTCCTGCGCGTCTACCTGTTCCGCCACCAGGGTAACTACAAAAAAAAATTCTCTCTTGGTTCAACCAGGAGAGAATCGCTGAACCGCCTTCACGAAGCTCCGGCGGATAAGAGCGGAAGACCGGGCTCGAACCGGCCACCTCGACCTTGGCAAGGTCGCGCTCTACCAAATGAGCTACTTCCGCTAATAAAAACGATGATAAGAACTATAAGGGGCAGTAAAAATAAGTATTCCTGCCCTCCTTCCGAAAACTTTTTCCTACTTATATTCCGGCGTGTATTTCGTATTGCCCGGAATCTCGACTTCCGGCTTGCCCTTATAACGGTGTGAATACAATGCATAACTTCCGCCCAATACCATGGCGATGATGCAAAAAACTTCGAGGTAAAACAGAAATACAGAAGAATCCACCCAGTTGTACGTAATATCCTTCAACTTGGGGTCTTTATACACTTCCACTTCTTCAGACATAAGAATCAGTTATTTACAGCACAAAAATAGCAGATTCACTCAAAAAATCATCTTTTGTCGCCGACAATTTCATCAAAAGTTTCCTTTCCTTCCACAAAATGCTTCCATGCCACACTATGCGGATACCATCCCGTTAATCGGGCCTTGCGCCGAACGGGGAAAACACTCTGCCGCTGCTTGAAAAACAGCCATTTGAAGAAGGCTAAATGCGCTTCGGCAACCGCAAAAAAATACACCCACTGACCCGCAAACAGCGATTTATAGGCTGAAACGAAATCAAGTACCACCCGGACCGGAATTTTCCAGCATGACTGGCGCTTCGGCAGATTCTTGGCCAGCATGATCATATTATTGCGGAAATTCAGAAATACTTTCCGCTCGTTACCTTTCGGCAATGTCCCACCTCCCACATGAAAAACGACCGAGGCCGGAACTACATATATGCTGTACCCCAGCAACTGCAGGCGCCAGCAAAAATCGATCTCCTCCATGTGCGCAAAAAAATAAGTATCTAGGCCACCAGCTTCATGAAATAATTCTGCGCGAACAAACAAAGCGGCCCCACTGGCCCAAAATATTTTGGACACATCATTATACTGTCCGAGGTCGGCTTCGCAAAAGTCAAAAATTCTCCCGCGCGCAAAAGGATATCCATAACAATCCATCCATCCGCCCGCTGCGCCGGCATATTCAAAATGATCTCTTTGATAATAGCTCAGAATCTTCGGCTGACAGGCACCGATCTTTCGATCCTTTTCCATCAGTTCCACTACCGGCTCAATCCAACCAGGCGTCACTTCGACATCTGTATTCAGCAGTACATAATAGTCGGACGAAACCTGCTTTAGCGCTTCATTATAGCCACCGGCATACCCGTGGTTACGGCTCATTTCGATGATCCGGACCGTCGGATAACGTGCGCGAAGAAATGTCAGCGAATCATCGGTAGACGCATTGTCGACCACGATGAGTTCCATACGCGAATAGGTGCTCGACAAAATGGCCGGCAGGAACTGCTCCAGATATTTTAGCCCGTTATAATTGATAATTACGACTGATACTTTCGCCAAACTATAAACCTTCAGATATGAAAAATGAAGATCAAAAATAAGGCTTTGCCGGCTAAACGATCTATGAAATATGATATCCCGCGCTTTACCTACTTTAGCGGCATGATCGGATTTCGGTTTAACTGGCGCTGGCTACTGGCCCTGCTCGGCATTGCAATTGTTTGCGGAACCATTTTCTATTCACAATATATCGCTCAGAAAATTCAGCGCGAAGAACAACAGAAAATTGAACAATGGCTAGCGGCGAGTAAAGCGATCATCAATCCGGATCTGACACTGCCCAACCTGATTCGCAATGAACAGCATTCGATTCCTATTATTGAAACGAATGAGAAAGACAGCATCACCAATTATTTCAACCTCGATTCGACAAAAGCCGAAACCGATAAATCCTATCTCACCAGCCGTCTGAAATTGTATCGCACACAGAACACGCCACTGGAATTGAAATGGAGTGATTCGCCCTATACGGCAAACCGGTATTATTTCGGTCATACCACGCTGCTCGATCAGGTGCGATACTTCCCCCTCATTCAGTTGTTGCTGGTGGCCGTATTGATTTTTTTTATTGTCTATTCTATTACTTCTCATAACCGCGCAACACAAAATCAGGTATGGGCGGGCATGGCAAAAGAAACGGCGCATCAGCTGGGCACTCCCTTGTCGTCATTGCAGGGTTGGATTGAAATGCTGAAGGAGCAGGGGCTCGCAAAAGAAACCGTTTCGGAATTGCAAAAAGATGTTGACCGGCTGAACCTCGTTTCAGACCGGTTCAGTAAAATCGGCAGCATTCCACATCTGGAGAAATCGGACCTGGTTTTTCAGATTCAACTGATGATGGATTATATGCGCAAGCGCACAACCTCGAAAGTACAGTTCAGCTTCGAAACGAATGGGCGTGGTCAGGTGGAAGCAAATATTTCACGGCCATTATTTGATTGGGTGATCGAAAACCTGCTGAAAAACGCTTTGGATGCAATGGAAGGAAAAGGAAATATTGACGTGGATATGAAGGAAGAGCCGCAGCAGGTAATCATCGATATCTCCGATACCGGCAAGGGCATTTCTCCCGGAAATTCCCGTCGCGTATTTGATCCGGGTTTTACGACAAAAAAACGCGGCTGGGGGCTGGGCCTTTCGCTGTCGAAACGAATCATCGAAAGCTATCACAAAGGTGAATTATTTGTAAAGCATTCGGAGATAGGAAAGGGTACGACGTTTCGGATTGTTTTGCCGAAAAGCTGACCCAGGACCGACAATCCGTGAATTGTGCACATTCCGTGGGAATTCTAGCCGGGAAAAGCTATTTTTGCACTCCATTTTTAAAGTTCGCGGAGGTGGCGAAACTGGTAGACGCACTACTTTGAGGTGGTAGCGCCGTAACTGGCGTGGGAGTTCGAATCTCCTCTTCCGCACAAGACGAGATAAATCAGAATTGGCTTGATTTATCTCGTTTTTTTTAGACTGAAACCCTTGTCCAGCCTGTATATTAGCCCGACAGCGCTATTCAATCTTTTAGTTCGATAAATTTCACCATCAAAAACAACCTTTTCAGGAATAATCGAACTACTGATTTTCCTTTTCCGCAGGGCCGTAACATCACAGTCAGCTTTTTACGCGCGCTGACAACATTTTGGTTGGCTTCGTCCATCTGATCATGAATACTTTTAAAGTCTTCCCGGTCAAGTTTGGTAAAGCTTCGATATGCTTTTTCAATGACCTGTACATATAATTCTGCCATGCCCTTGCGGGGACCCGCATGCAGCCTGGCAATGGTAATAAAAGTACTTTTTTTCCATACATTCCCTTGATGAGGAACTTCTCACCAACTTTCTCCGTTTAGGGCAAATCAGGAAGCCAACTTGATTAATCAGAGCGGCTTCTTCGAGCGAAACTGTCGTTCCAAGCGAGTCTAAAATAGACTGCGATTCCTTTGAGTTATCTTCTCCATTCATTATAGATTAAATAAACAAGACCCGACCCGTTGCGATATTGGTAGCCCGTTTTCCAAGGCCGTCACAATCAACTGTTTTGGAAGAAAGCGGTGTCGGCCGCTGGAAAAGAATGGATATTGAAAGTAAAAAATTCTGGTCACGATACTAAATTCAAAAATATTTTGATCAACCTGATTTTGCAGTTACATGGGAGGAATACACCGGTTCGCAAAATTTATAAGGATATCAAAAGGAACAGGTTTACGGATATAACCATTTGCGCCGCACTTTCTGGAAAGCTCTTCAATATCATTTCAAGCTGAAATCAAAATAACACGTATAAGTTTGGAAAATACTGTGGCCTTCAATAGCTCAGTCACCTCGCCCTCGATCGTCTTACTTTGCATGACCTGAGCGATTCTTTCATAATGCGCATGCATTTTGTTAAACGACCATTCACTTTGGATCCAGAGACCCGTGAGCAAAGCGGCGGACATACCCACCGACAGTCCGGTAATATAGATCCGTGAGAAGATCTTATTTTTCGTAAGACTTCGGAGGGCTACGCGTAGGAAGTTCTTAATCATGAAAAGAATAGACCAAAGCAACTGCCAGTGGCCTACCATTTGATCTTCAATAAATGATTCCCCTATTGATTTCTACGTCTGTCCGGTTCCGATACAAGTAGTGACCGGAATTCAAACGGTCATCACCTGCTGCAGGTAAATTGTACGAAACGTGTTTGGAATGAAAGACTGATAGATTAGCCGCTCGGTTTTATCCTGTGGCATCCTATCAAAAATCGTATAAATAAAAATATTTTCGATCACCTGTTTTACCAGATGTTCTCCCTGATTATATAATTTTTCCACAAATCCAAAACATCTGTTCAGTAAGGGCAGGTTGTGATCTTTCGATGCATGAACAGCAATCTGCGTCAGGTCGTTTATTGATCTGTAGAGGTCCAGACTCAAATCAATATTAAGGCAGATTTTATAGGGCCGCAGTTCCTCT
Source organism: Bacteroidota bacterium (assembly GCA_043780315.1). Classification (GTDB taxonomy): domain Bacteria; phylum Bacteroidota; class Bacteroidia; order Chitinophagales; family Chitinophagaceae; genus Puia. Next base: position 4,621 of record JAYWCS010000348.1, read on the forward strand.
TTAAATTCCGCATTTACTAAAGCGCCTACTTCATATTTGGAAATCATATTCATTTTAGTTTGATCTGATACAGGAGTTCAAATTCGTATCCAATTTTTTATTCATATCAACAATGAATGTACCCTATTGATTATGAAACAATTAACCTACGCTCCCGGTTTTGGGTACGTCAGGCCTTCACTCCATTTTGATAAACCCATAACCAAAAAGAAACGATTGGAACAAGGACAAACGTGACCATACAAGGGCCGTTAAAAATTTATAACCCCCGCGATCCCCGATGGAATTGTTTGATGAAAATCAAAGACGATGATTTCATTCGTTCCTTTGCGCAGCCACGACGAAGGACAATACAAAAAAGGTCGTTATCGTTACCGGCGGTATCGCGATCTGCGGAATGGCTGGCGGCAGATCCGGCAACGCACGACCCATAGAAGATGAAATCATTCGGCGCAACATAAAATATTTTGGCGTTGGCATGCCCTGCTCGTTGATGGGTGCATCGTAATCATAACTCGTGATATCGGGCTCGTATGCTTTTGGATTAAAAGCATTCGCACCGGCCGTAAATCCGAAATTCGTTCCGCCATGAACCACATACAGATTAAATGATTTCTTATGTTCCAGCAGATACTGAATTTGAATTTTCAGGTCCGCCGTATCCACTTTCGCCCATTTTTCTTTCCAATGCGTTAACCAACCCCGATACGTTTCACTCCTGAAAGAAGGCACCCCGGGATACCATTTTTTCGCCAGCTCAAAATCGTCGTCACCCGAACCACTATCTAAACCAATCGCCGCTCCGGCAAGCCCACCGGCTTCCAGCATTTGCGGTGTCGGTCCATCGGCTGAATAAAAAGGCACGTTGATCCCATTGGCTTTCCAGGTATTATGTAAAACATGCAGGTAGGTTTTATCATTTCCGTAACTCCCATATTCATTCTCCACCTGCACCATCATAATCGGACCGCCCCGCGAACATAGCAGCGGACGAATTTCTTTGGAGAGTCGCGCCACATATCGCCGAACCGCCCTGATATAGGCGGCAACGTTATGATTGCCGGAAGAAAAATCAAAGACACCTGGAGACGCTTCATGATAATTCCAAAAAATATACATGGCAATCGTATTATAGCCCACGGCCCTGACCACAAAGACAACTAAATCCCGGGTTCTTCCGTATAACTAACTGGTAAACATTTTTGTATCTTCATTGGATTAAAAATTCGAATATATGACTGGCAGCTTTTGGAAAATTTTGTCGGCTTCTGCATTGATCCTGGCGCTCTTCTCCTGCAGCAAAAGCTCAAATAATAATACCGCCTCCTGCACCGTGACCTACACGGATGCTCAACCACTTTCCCTTCATCAGGGCGTGCAATACATAGCCAGCGTTTCCGGTACCGGCGGATCGATTAGCTCTATTGCTTATCTGGATTCTGCGGGAACAACCACCGTGAAAAATCCGACGTTACCGTGGTCAAAAACAGTCAATCTGCAAATGGGGTCAAACCCGACGCTCACTGCCATTGGAACGGCTAATAAAGGAGGGGAAATTAATATCTCCGCATTCGCCGACGGAATCCAATCCGGTACTTCCTGCGATAATTAATTCCGGTCATTCTTCATAATCGATATACACGATCTGATTATTTTCATTCAACAGAAAAGAATAGTAACGACTCGGCTGATCGGCATATTTCACTTCATACAAACAGATCGTCTGGATCAAATCGCCATATAAATCTTTCTGTGGTTTGGGCGGCTGAATTGCACTTATAAAATTAAATTCGGTGAAATTCCGGAAGGGTGCCAGCGCTTCGCGGTTCAACAGATATTCCGGATAATGAATTTTCCGGAGTATACCCCGCCCCGAATCCAGATCCAACCCGATGTATTCAAAATAATGTTTGTGCAACATCGTACGCACCGAATCCAAATCCTCTTTTCTTTCCATCAACGAAGCACGACCGTAATCTTTATTAAATAATCCGATAATATCCTTGGCAAGAAATCCGACTTTGGCAGACTGCCGGTTACATAATATAATAATCACCACATGGTCCTCGGGATACATTTCAATCACCGAATTAAATCCGGTTCTCAATCCGCCGCGATGAGATATGAATGCATGATCCCGATACGGATTCAGAAACCAGCCGAAGCCATATGCCGTTTGACTGCTGTCGTTGAGTCTGCCGGGAGAAAACATCAATTTCAGACTGCTTTTTTTCAAAAGCGAACTATCCTGTAACGCATTATACCATTTGAGCATATCCGTTACCGTTGTCAATACCCCGATATCACCACGGCCCTCCGCAGCAGCCGAAATCCGACGACCATTCAATATTTGCTGATCCTTTATAATATATCCCGATGCGCGATTGGGAATAATGCGCGCCGGGTCATTGATGCAGGTATTGATCATACCCAGCTTATCAAAGACGCGATACTTCATAAATTCAGCATAGGATTGTCCGGAAACTTTTTCGATCAGCATCCCGAGAATAAACGGACCGCAACCATAACTGAATCCTTCGCCGGGCGTAAATTTTAATGGCGCATTTTTCAATGCAGCAAAAAAAGCACTGTCGCTGGTATGGCTGAGAAAATAATTATCGTCCGAATCCCAATCATCCCTCAATCCGGCCGTATGATTCATCAACCGCTGTAAGGTAATACCCGTCCATGCTGCGGGAAGTGAATCGAAATATTTAGAGATCGAATCATCGATATTTAATTTCCCGTCTTCCATCAGCAATAAAATGCCTGCACAGGTGAACGCCTTACTCATCGCCGCAATCGCAAACCGCGTGCTGTCGGTGACCGCAACCCGGTTTTCCAGATTGGCAAATCCGAAATGTCCTTTTTTCAACACGAGCCCGAATTTACTGACCAGCACCTGCATCCCGGGAATCTTTCGTTCCTGCATCGCCGCACGGATGGCTGAGTCGATACGGAAACTAACATACTGAGCCTGCCCACTGGCATATTGCAAAATGCCGGAGATCAATACAATTAAAACAAGTTTTTTCATCTTTGATTATGAATGGTGACTAACGTACAATTGCTTTTCAGCTTCCCGGAGATCAATGAAAAGCCTAATTTAGCCGGAGATCAGCAGGAAACAAAACATAAACGAAAAAAAAATAAATTTCTCAAACTTTCATGGCGGCCCTTTCCCCTGATATCAGACAGGTTGTTGTTACACGCTATGTTTTGCCCCTGCGGGAAGGGTGGCTCCCTGCCAGCCGTTGCCGAGACCGATGACAGTTTTTTATATGTCCTCAAATTCTGCGGGGCCGTTCAATGCGCGAAATCACTGATTACCGAATTGATTGGCGGTGAAATCGCCCGGGCGCTGGGCCTTCGTGTACCGGAAATCGTTTTCGCTTTGCTGGATTCTGCCTTCGGCCGCACAGAACCCGATGAAGAAATTCAGGACCTCCTCCAAGCCAGTGCGGGTCTCAATCTGGGACTTCATTACCTGTCAGGCGCGATCGCTTCGACCCGCTCGTTACGCCCATAGATGCAGCGCTGGCTTCGGCGATTGTATGGCTGGATTGCTTTTTAACGAATGTCGACCGCACGTCCAACAATACCAATATGCTGGTCTGGAATAAAGAACTCTGGCTGATCGATCACGGCGCTTCCCTATATTTTCACTGTGCCCCGGAGAATTGGGAATTAAAAGCCGCCGCCCCTTTTTTACAGGTCAAATCCCATGTATTATTGTCCCTTGCCAGCCAATTGGAGCAGACCGACCGGATCATGCACACGAAACTGAATGCAAAAAAGTTACAGGAGATCGTTGCCCTGATTTCTGATGAATGGCTCGATGAAACGGGCCATAGCGGCAGCAAGGAAACATAACGTGATATCTATTTAGGGTTACTCGAAATCCGTCTGGCCACCTCACGAATTTTTGTAAACGAAGGGATACATGCCCGAGCAACACTCCTTTGAATATGCCGTGATCCGCATTGTTCCCAAAGTTGAAAGGGAAGAATTCATGAATGTGGGAGTGATTCTCTATTGTAAATCACTGCCTTTTCTGGATGCAATTTTTGAGATGGATGAAAATCGTTAGCGGGCACTTTCTCCACGATTGGAGATGAAGGAGATACAAGATCACCTGAATTCTTTCTGTCAGATTTGCAAGGGAGGACCAACCGCCGGTCCGATCGGAAAACTCGATATGGGTTCGCGTTTCCGCTGGCTCACCGCCACCCGCAGTACGGTGTTACACCCCGTACACCCGGGCCGCTCTGCCGATCCGGCCCAAACGCTCAAAACCCTCCATCAACGGCTCGTACATTGCGGAGAAATCCTTTCTCATTGATTCGAATCCCGTTATCTTAGTGTCACTTCTAAAACGACTGCCATATGCTGATCAAAAAATTTTTTTTTACGCTGCTCCTGCTTGCAGTTGCCACCCTCCTGCCTGCCCAATCACCGGGTATTCGGTTGAAAGTCGATAAGCTCCTCAACCAGATGACCCTGGATGAAAAAATCGGACAGATGACACAGGTTACGCTCGGCGTGATTGCAAAAGGCGGCGGGGCCAATGAAGACGGATCGCTGGATCCAAAGGTATTACAACAAGCGGTGCTCGGATATAAAGTGGGTTCAGTTTTGAATACCACGGCCCATGCGCTTTCGGCAGAAAAATGGCGCGCGATTCAAACAGAAATACAGGATGAAGCGAAAAAATCCAGATTGAAAATTCCGGTTCTCTACGGACTCGATGGAATGCACGGACAAACGTATACACTCAACTCAACGCTCTTCCCTCAAAATATTGCCATGGCCGCAACACGCAATCCCGATCTGGTGTCGCAGGCTGCCCATATTACGGCCAATGAAATGCGCGCCTCCGGCGTTCGCTGGGAATTTGCGCCGGTACTGGATTGCGGCCGTCAACCGCTCTGGTCGCGCTTTCCGGAAACTTTTGGAGAAGATGTATATATTGGAAAAACGATGGGCGCTGCTGCCATTCGCGCCTATCAGGCCGACGGACTCACTAATCCAACGGCTGTCGCAGCCTGCATGAAACATTATCTCGGTTACTCTGCTGCCCGCACCGGCAAGGATCGCACGCCTTCTTATATTCCGGAAATCGAATTGCGCGAATATTATCTTCCCCAGTTTCGGGATGCGATTAAAGCCGGAGCCGCAACGATCATGATTAATTCCGGCGAAATCAATGGCACACCCGTACACGCAAGCAAATATTTACTCACCGATGTGTTACGCACCGAAATGGGATTCCAGGGCGTGGTCGTGTCGGATTGGGAAGATATTATTCGCCTGCATACAAGACACCTCGTAGCCAATAGTCCGCGACAAGCCGTGGTGATGGCCGTCAATGCCGGCGTCGATATGAGTATGGTGCCCATGGATTATTCATTTTTCGATTTATTGAAAGGAGCTGTTGAGAAAAAAGAAGTACCCGTCAGCCGGATCAATGAAGCCGTGCGCAGAATTCTGACGTTGAAATTTCAACTCGGACTTTTCGATGATGCCTATCCGGAAAAAGAAGCGATCGCAAACTTTGGCAAACCGGAATACCAGCTGGTGGCACTTCATGCGGCACAGGAAGCGATGACCTTACTGAAAAATGAAAATAATATTCTGCCACTTTCAAAAAATAAAAAAATTCTGGTCGCCGGTCCTTCGGCCAATAGCATCGCCCCCTTGAACGGTTGCTGGTCGTATACCTGGCAGGGAAATCAGGAGCAATGGTATCCGGCGGACAGCAAGACGATCGGCGAAATGATTTCAGAAAAAAATATGGGTAGTACGGCGATCATCAGTGTGAAAGGATTTGACAGTCCGCAAAACTTCGATACCGCGTTGTTGAAAAAATCAGCCGAAGCAGCCGATGTGATTGTTTTGTGCCTCGGAGAAAATGCCTATGCGGAAAGTCCGGGTAATATTCGCGATCTCGCGCTACCGGAAAATCAAATGCAACTCGCCCGCTCTGCCATCGCCACGGGTAAACCTGTGATCCTGGTGCTGACAGAAGGAAGGCCACGTTTAATCGCCGGCATCGAACCCGGCATGCAGGGCATTCTGATGGCGTACTGGTCCGGCAAAAAAACAGCCGAAGCTGTCGCCGATGTGTTATTTGGTGATTATAATCCGAGTGGCCTATTACCCTTTTCATATCCGCGTACCTCCGGAGAAATTGTGCTGTACGACCGGAAGCATACGGAAGATGTGCGGGAAGTATTTAATTCAAACATGACCTGGGACGGATACAATCCACTCTACTCGTTTGGCTGGGGACTGAGTTTTACCCAATTTACCTTTGGCCCAATGACATTGAGTTCACCGGTATTGAAGGGATCGGCGAATCTGACGGTAACGATTGCCGTAACTAATTCGGGAACACGGGAAGGCAAACATACTGTTGAATTATATTCTCATCAGGAATACGCGAGTGTAACGCCCAGCATGCAGCGTTTACGGGCTTTTCAGAAGATCAGTCTGAAACCCGGAGAAACAAAAATAGTTTCCTTTACCATAACGGCGAGCGATCTGGCGATTGTGAATGCCAGTTTAAAAACCGTTACAGAAGCCGGCGTATTTGATTTAATGATTGGTGATCAGAAAGAGAGTTTCCGGTATATGCCTTGATAGCAGAAAATTTTAACCAGCCTACTAACACGCCAATAGACTTCGTAAACGGTCCTCTACCTTCCGGCTATTGGGAAGGACCTCATTTTCGAGCAGCATATTCATCGGAATAGCAGGAACATTCAATGCGCCCAACACCTCAACGGCTGCATCAAGAAAAGAAAAACAGGCTTTTGAAATTCTTCCGGCGAGTGCTTCAGCAAAAGAATTGTTTTGTGCTTCTTCGGTAAGAACCAAACATTTGCCGTGGCGTTTTACGGTTTCGAAAATCATCTCTTCATCGAGGGGAAACAAACAACGCAGATCAATAATTTCTATTTGTCCGGGTAAATTTTTCGCCGCGGCCATCGCCCAGTAAACGCCCATGCCATAGGTCACCAGGGCAACCGTTTCCCCCATGCTCAGGGCTTCTGCGCTGGAAGCCAATGCCACAGCGGCTTTGCCTAACGGAATTATATAATCGCGCGATGGTTCAACTGTTTTCGCTTCTTCGGTTCCTGGCACTTTACTCCAGTAAAGCCCTTTATGTTCGAGCATGACCACCGGATTCGGATCCAGGAAAGCAGCTTTCATCAAACCTTTCATATCTGCGGCATTCGAAGGATATACAATTTTCAAACCTTTGATCGATAGAAGCGTGGTTTCAATACAACCGCTATGGTAGGGACCGCCGCCCTGATAGGCGCCAACCGGCACGCGGATCAATGTTTGCACCGGAAATTTGCCGCAGCTCAGGTAGCATGACTTTGAAATTTCCGTCACCAGCTGATTGAAACCCGGAAAAATATAATCGGCAAACTGAATTTCAACAATGGGTTTCAATCCGGTCGCACACATCCCTGCAGTGGAACCGATTAAATACGCTTCCTGAATGGCTGTATTAAATACACGGGCATCTCCAAACTGCGCGGCCAGGGTGGCGGTTTCACGAAAAACACCGCCGAGCCTGCGGCCAACATCCTGACCATATAAAACTGCTTCGGGAAAGTCTTCTAATATTTCGCGCAATGCATACAGCACGGCATCCACCATGGGAATTTTTTTTGCCTCTGCCGGCGATCGTTCCCCCGTCTCTGTGACAACAGGTGTCGGAACAAAAACATTTTCTGCTGCCGTTGTCAGTTCCGGCTCGGGTGCGGCCATGGCATTTTCAAAGGAGGAACTAACCTGCAACTGTGCCTGATATTCTATCTCCGCCATATGCTCCTGCGTAATTCCCTGACGTTGCAATAGCCGCCGGATAATCATCAATGGATCGGCCGCACGATGCCTGATCAGATCATCTTCGGAACGGTACGCTTCCATGCGCACCCCGCTGGTATGATGTGAAAGCAATGGAACGCGGGCCTGCACCAGATAGGGTTTACGGTGTGTGCGCACTGCTTGAAAAACAGATTGCATACAATGAAAAGACTGTTCAAAATCGGATCCGTCAATTTTTATTCTTTCCATTCCGGCGAATCCACCCGCATAATAAAAAGCATCCATGTTGCGGGCTTCCTCCGAAGTGACGCTGATACCCCAGTCATTATCCTGCACCAGATAAATGATCGGCAGTTTTTTTAGTACGGCAAATTGAAAAGCCTCACTCACTTCTCCCTCTGTTATACTGGCGTCACCAAAAGAACAGAGTACTACAGGACGATTATTGATTCCGTGTGTCTGTTCAAGGAATGCCAGTCCCTGCGCAACTCCGGTAGACGGAATCGCCTGCATACCCGTGGCACTGCTTTGATGAATGATGGTGGGTTTATCTTCTCCGCGGTAATTCGGATGCGTATAATATGCTTTGCCCTCCGTGAAAATATCATTGCCTTTGGCCAGCAATTGCCGCATCAGTATTTCGGGTGAAAAGCCGAGGCCCAATAGCAGGCTTTCATCCCGGTAATAGGGGCTCACATAATCCTGTGGCTGCAGTTGAAAAGCGGTTGCTAATTGAATGGCTTCATGACCGGCGGAAGTGGAATGAACATATTTGCAAACAGCCCGGTTTTGTTCGTAAGTGGAACCCATTGCCCGGGCTGTGCACATGAGTTCAAAAGCGCGGAGCAAGGTTTCAGTGTAAGCCAACTCGTCAAATTTATTTAACCTCCAGCGCAAGCATGCTTTCATCTTCGATAAAAGCCTCGAGTTCATCACCCACTACACATTCTCCTACCCCGGCGGGCGTTCCGGTAAAAATGAGATCCCCGATATTGATGGAAAAATAAGTGGAGATATAAGCAACGATCTGATCGAAGTTATGCAACATCAAACTCGACTTACCCGTTTGTACGAGTTCTTTATTTTTATATAGTCCGAAGTTAATATCTTTTTTATTTTTTACATTTTGAATCGGCACCCATTTACCAACTGCTGCGGAGTTATCCCAGGCTTTAGCTTTTTCCCAGGGAAGTCCTTTTTCTTTCAGTTCATTCTGAATATCTCTGGCCGTGAAATCGATTCCCACGCTGAGGGCATCGTAATATTTTGAGGCGAAGCGATCCTGAATATATTTTCCGTTTTTTGAGATGCGGAGCACGAGCTCACATTCGTAATGCAATTCATTGGTAAATTCCGGATAATAAAAAGGGGTATGGGCCTGTAGCAATGCACTCTTCGGTTTCATGAAAATCACCGGCTCATCCGGCACTTCATTATTCAGTTCAACGGCATGCGCAACGTAGTTACGACCAACGCAGAATATTTTCATATCAAGATTAAGGTTTTAAATAGAAGATTTCAATTGTGTTCAAAAGGCCTGGAAAAGCGTGGCTTTTTATCATAGAAGTTGGAAGGAGCCCTGGGCCCGATCGGGATTTTGAACGCTAAAATAATGATTCTGCATTACAAATCATAGCGTTATCTCTATTTTGTTGTAATCATTCATGGTCCTTTCAAGGCCCATATAGATGAAGCTTTCAACAATCTGTACGGCCTTTTCGTTTTTAATTTTCAGCAGGGGAAGATCCTGCGGATTCCATCGACCCAGTACATATTCCACCTGCATGCCGCGCGGAAAATCATTCCCCACTCCATAACGCAGTCGGGGGTATTTCTCGGTCTGCAGTTCTTCGAAAATACTTTTTAACCCGTTGTGACCCGCATCGGTCCCGCTGCCTCTCAGGCGTAAACGGGAAAGGGGCAGTGCGATGTCGTCGGCAATCACCAGAACGCGTTCCACGGGGATTTTTTTCTTCTCCATCCAATAGCGGATGGCCTTCCCACTCAGGTTCATGTAGGTGGTGGGTTTGATACAAACGAGGGGTTTTCCGCGATAGCTAAACTCCGACAGGCTGGCTAAACGTTCTGTACTGTAATGACTGTTATGTTTAGCTACCAGCATATCCACCACATCGAATCCGATATTGTGGCGCGTGCCATCGTATTCAGAACCAATATTACCCAGACCGGCGATCAGATAACTCATGCTGCGGTAGAATGAATAGGGTGAATCGTTCACAATGAACAGCTAAAAATAAAAAAGGCTGTTCCAGTAATCGAAACAGCCTCTTTAAAATATACTTTAAAACTACTTCTTGGCAGCAGGCTTCGCAGCAGCAGGCTTGGCAGCAGCAGGCTTCGCAGCGGCAGCCTTCGCAGGTGCAGCGGCCGCACCAGCAGCAGCCGGTGTTGTACCTTCTTCCTGTTTCAACTGACGGGTCAACACAATCGAGGCGACCGGAATTCTCGGGGAATTCAGGATCTCATAATGATCGGCCTTCACATCTTCTACCCGCACGTTGCCGTTGAGTTCAAGATTCGTCAGATCCACTTCAATATTTTCACGCAGGTATTTCGGCAAGGTTTTAATCTTGAGCGATTTCATTTTCGTGATCAGCTTGCCACCGTCTTTGACGCCTTTGGCAGCGCCGGTAAATTTCAGTGGAATGGTCGCGATCACTTTTTTGTCTTCGACGAGTTCCAGAAAATCCAGGTGATTTAGAGCATCTGTTACTTTATCAAACTGGATGTCTTTTAGAATACAACGATACGTTGCACCTTCCAGTTTAATTTCTGCGAGCTGAAAATTCGGTGTGTATACAAGGTTCTTGAAAGCCGTGACTGGCGCTGAAAAATTCAGTTCGCGAGCACCCCCGTAAATTACACCGGGCACACTTCCCTCAGAGCGGAGGAGGCGGGTGGCTGATTTGCCGAGTCCGGTCCTGAGTTGTCCTTCGATGGTAATTGTTTGCATGATTATATTTGATTTAAAAAATACTTATTTATTGCGGAGTTGAGAGTGAATAAACAATCCCGTGATACTCCTGTTTTCAAAGGCATTCCGGATGGCGATCGCAAAAAGTTCCGCTACACTCAGCACTTTGATCTTCGAACTTTTTTGTTTCAGCGGAATCGTATCGCACACCACCAGTTCTTCCAGCACACTATTTTCGATATTTGCGTAAGCGTTTCCGCTCAGCACCGGATGAGTGCAAAGTGCACGCACACTGCGGGCTCCCTTATCCTTCAACAATCCTGCGGCTTTCGAGAGCGTTCCGCCGGTATCACAAATATCATCGATCAATACAATGTCTCTGTCTGTCACATCCCCGATCACGACCATACTGGCGATTTCATTTGCACGTTTCCGGTGCTTATCACAGATCACCATTTCGGCATTGAAATAAGAAGAGATTTCCCGTATCCGGTTGGCACTTCCCACGTCGGGGGCGGCAAAGGTAAGGTTTTCCAGCTTCAGATTTTCTATATAAGGTATAAAAATGGCTGAACTGTCGAGGTGATCCACGGGGATGTCAAAATAGCCCTGTATCTGCGGTGCATGAAGGTCCATGGTTATCACGCGGTCCGCTCCGGCGGCCACTAACATATTGGCTACCAGCTTCGAACCGATTGCCACGCGGGGTTTATCTTTCCGATCCTGACGGGCATAACCATAATAGGGAATCACAGGAACCACCTTATAGGCCGAAGCGCGTTTGGCTGCGTCGATCATGAGCAGCAACTCCATGAGATTTTCAGTGGGTGCGAACGTGCTCTGCACCAGAAAAACCATGTCGCCCCGCACACTTTCATCAAAAATCGGTTGGATTTCCCCATCGCTGAAATGCTGGATGGTTATTTTTCCGGGAGGGCAGCCATAACGACGGGTAATTTTTTCGGCCAGGTATTGTGAGCCGGTACCGGAGAAGATTTTGGCTATTCCTTGCATAATATGTTCGTGTTGGGACGAAGATAAACTCTTAAATCTTAAAGCCCAAGGCATCGCAGGGAAAGACCGCTGATTTTTAATTCTGCCAACCCCGCCGGGCGGAATAAAAAAAGTGTCCCGGATAATCCGGGACACCAATAGTTTATTGTCACACCCTTTGGGGGGCCGTAAATTAAACGCCGGGAGCGATTCGGCGATGTTTATTTGGTCTAATGAATAGAAGCCAGTTCCGTATTAGAAGTCGCAGATTTTTCTACCAGCGCAGCTTTAGACGTTTTATTGCTGTTCACGATATAAAAAATGGAAGAGCAAACAAAGATGGAAAAGAATAAAGCGACTACGTACATACCGACACAGAAAAAGAAGGAATTCCAGCCACCGATTGCAGAAAGAGTAGATCTTGGTTTCATGGATATTATTTAGTTTTTCAAAAAGGATTCCGGGGGCTTCATTTCTCTTGTAAGAAACTCCACATACCGGGGATTGTTAGGATTAAAAATAGTGCATAACATTATCCCATGCAAGCGCAAAACTACTCTATCAAGCAATGGGCGGAAGCCGACAGACCCCGCGAAAAACTACTTAGTAAAAGTCCGAACAACCTGACCGACTCCGAACTGCTGGCCATCCTGATCAACCAGGGTTCCCGCGAGAAAAACGCCCTTGAACTAGCCAAAGAACTGCTCCATTCGGTCAAAAACAACCTGAATGAACTCGGCAAACTGGAGATCCACGATATGCTGAAAGTGAAGGGCATCGGTAAAGTGAAAGGAGTCGTTATCCTGGCCGCCCTGGAGCTGGGTCGCCGGCGGCTGGGAACCGGTGCTTTAGATAAACCGGTCGCGCGCGACAGTCAGCAGGTAGCCGGATATCTTCGGTTGATGCTGCAAGACGAGAACCGGGAGGTTTTTGCAGTCATTTTCCTTAATCAGGCCAACCGGGTCAATCATTTTGAGGTTGTCAGTCAGGGCGGTATCACCGGAACCGTGGCCGATCCGAGGCTGATTTTAAAGAAGGCGCTGGAAGCCCATGCGGTGAACATTATTCTTTGTCATAATCATCCGTCCGGCAATCTGAAACCCAGTAAGGCCGATGAGGACCTCACCTATAAAATCCGGGAAGCCGCCCGGTTTTTCGATATTAAAGTCATCGACCACATCATCGTGAGTCAGGATGGCTATTTTAGTTTTGCCGATGAAGGCATGATGTAGAATATATTTTACCGGAAAAAATCTCCCGAAACAAAATAGCCGCCCCAAATAAATGGGACGGCTATCAGAAAATAAAGCAATAAATTATCTTGGTCCCTGGTAAGTCAGGGTATCATAAATAAACTGTGTTGGACGACCGTTTTGTGTCATCTTATAGGCCACGTAAATAATTTTATTTACGGGATCATAATGATTGTTGATCAACGGATCGGTGTTGATCGCAAATGCCCGTCCCCTTCCATCATCCGGTGCGAGATTGACTACAGAAGTCACCAGATTAGAAGTTGGATCGATAGTATACTGCGGTTTCGTTGCGCCAAATCCGGTTACGGCTCCGACAGCAGTGAAAGCAACCTGCAGCGTTCCATATCCCTCTGAGGTTTGAATGATGTTTGAATACGTACCAGTTGATGCATAAATAACGTTGTGCGGCCACTGACCGGGCACGCCATTCGAAATACCATAACTGGCCCATCCGGTTGTCTCTATATTCAGGAGGTAATTTCCATCGTAGGCATTTTTTATAAGGATTGCTACCACACCGCCCGCCAGATTTCCGCTGATCGTATAACCGGATTCACGCACACTTTGTACCACAAAACCCATGGCATAATCCACACCTATTAAATTCGCGGGTACAAATTTCACCTGCAGATATCCAATCCGGCTACCCTTTGGAATGGTAACGACGGAATCTACGATCGTCACAGCCGTCGGAACAATATAATCATGAGAGCCCGACCCTGTAGAATCATTTACATAGTTAATATAGTTTACCAGACTATCGGCCAATGCCAGCGTAACATGAATATCCTGTGAAGCGACAGATGGGCCACCCAATTCAACGGGTATCAGATCGACGACCGTATCATTGGGTGAATTGTTATAGGCGAGGATAGAGAAATTAAGCACACTAGCAACATTCACTCCCAAACTAATCACATTTATCTTGGAACCATGGGTCCCATTATATTCTCCGTTGTCATATCCTTTATCCTTTAAACAACCCGAGAGCGTCACAACGAACACACAGGCGAAGAGGAGGGATGTTTTTATAAAATGCAGTTTCATATTTTAAAATTTTACTTTATAAAGTATAAAAGAAGTTTTATTAATTTCTAAATCAAGGTTGCCAAAATAATTTGGAAGTGAACTGGTTAATCGTACCTTCTTTTAATACATTCACTGAATTGGTTGTATACTCACTCTGTGGATAAAGTAAACGAACTGGAGGGGTTGAATTAATAATTCCAGGAAATATTGAAACGTAACTCATGTCCGTTAACATATGTAGCCGACTAATATCAAAAAAGACTTCCATTGGATCAATTCCTGTTAATGCTATATACTTTTGATAAGCAATAAAGGTTGCTTTTGAATCCGGTGTAGTACCGGCATTGGCAAAATCTGCATCCGGATTGCTTACAATATAGGCCGAAGCTGAACTCGTATCCGATACGCCGATCCAGGCAAATGATTCCGTAACAGCAGCCTTATAGGCATCTTCTGCATTACCAGGTATCCATCCGCGGGCAACGGCTTCTGCATACCAAAACATACTCTCGAAAGATGGAATGATAAACTGATTTTGTTTTGCACCTGAACCATCTCCCACATTAGTGGAATTAATGGTGCCCACCAATCCGGGACCAAAATAGGAAAGACCGGAAGCCGGCGGAATATTCGCAAGCGCATCTCCAAACACGGCCCCTATATACTTGTTTGAATTAAATCCAACGGAATAAAAAAACTGTGAAAGCCTCGGATCGTTGGTATTCTCCAAAATGGAGATAATGTAATTATTGGCATTATCGGCAGAAGTGGAAACGACCCCTGTTGGATCCCAGCCAAAATTCGCATAGTACGGATTTTGTTTCTTTACATCATTCACATAACCCGGATTCACGCTGATCGATTGGCCTGCTCCCAGTACACCGCCTGTAGCTAAAATTTTTGCAATATCAGCAGAAGGGTTAAAACCAGAAACCTGAGACTGCCGTATCAGTAATCTTAATTTGAGCGAATTGGCAAATTTTATCCATAAGCCCTGATCGCCACCTGCTATAATATCAGCGGCAGCGAATTTTTTCAGCGCCGGATTGCCAAAATACATAATGGCAGTATCCAATTTTAATTCCAGACTGTTATATATGTCCTGTGCTTTATCGTAGGCCGGCGTTGGATATAAATTCACATTGAATGCCTGTGAGTAAGGAATATTACCATACAAATCAACCAGTTCCTGCCACAACTTAGCAGCTAAAACCATTGAACCCGCCGCTACGGCCGTATCTCCGGAAACAAGTGCCTTTACCTCTGCCTGATGCAGTGAAAACAGGACGGCCATATGATTAACGAAAATGGCATTACAGAAACTGAAATCTATATTGTAACTGATCTCATTTTGCTGCGGTGCAAATGCTCCGTTCTGCGCATAGTAACCGACCCAATGGTCGAGGAACAAAAAGTCTCCACCGGCTGCCCTTGCCCCAACGAGTGCCTCGCTACCTGTAAATAGTAGTTCAGGGGTTATATTCACGTCTGTCACGCGGTTCGGATCATTGTTAACGTCCAAGTATTTATTACAACTTGAAAGCGAAATGACAACCAGCATTATTTTAAAAAGAACCTTGTTATTGTGTCTCATTTATTTGTTTAATTAAAATAATTAAAATTGTATTGTTAACGAACCGCCGAATACACGTGAAGGGGGTGATTGGAATCCACTGGCTAAACCAAAGGTATTTCCAGTTGTAGAGTAGTTAAACTCCGGATCGCCATATTGATTCGATTTCGGTACCCATAAAAACACATTCTTAGCTACTGCTGCAATGGTCAGTTTTTTTAAAATCGTACCATTTCCTAACCATTTGGTTGGAAGATTATAAGAGATATTGATTTCACGTAATCTCCACGCATCGGCACTTCCAAAATAATTGGTTGCAATACCTGTATTTGTATTGGCTCCGGTCCAGAAACCGTAGTTGCCATCCTGTGTCTGAATATTGGTATTATTCACATATTTACCATTCTGCAAGTAAACGGAATTTGGAAATACAAATCGTTTTCTACCGTATTCAGCACTTCTGGCTGACACGCCTGCAAAATCTTCGTCCGGTCCCAGACCGGAATAAAAATTGTATCCGCCTTTATATTCGAAAGTCATGCTGACGGAGAAGTTACCGACTGAGTAAGAGGGAGAAATTCCGATGATCCACAGTGGCAGCGCACGTCCTTTCACCACGAGTCCCTGTGATTGGGTTGGAAATCCAGTGCTTGGATCTACGATCACTTTTCCTGTTGCAGGATCTCTCGCATAGTCTGATAACTGAAACTGGAAGGCCGGAGAACCTACCTGTGCGATATTGTTAACGGTTGGATAGCCTACTGCATTCTGAATGAATCCATTATTTCCACCGATAATAACCGGAACGTTACCCAGCGTGCTGGTCACCTTATTGTTATTATAGGTCGCTACAGTCTTCAAATCAAATCTGCCTTTACCGACCCGTATGAGCGGTGTGAGGTTCAGATCCATTTCTACCCCGTAGTTATTAAAATCTGCTGCATTAGCCAATCCGGTCGTATAACCTGTTGCGGAGGACTGAGATACAGCCAGGATCTGGTTGGTATTTTTTTGAAAGAAATAGGTCGCTTCAAAATTGATCCTGTTTTGCAGAAATCCTAATTCAAGTCCAACTTCTTTTGTATTTACAAACTCAGGTCTCAGGTCCTTATTAGGAATTGTATTGTTTGGTGAAAAGCCGGCTACATTTCCATAAGGGAATCCCAATGGCTGAAGATAGGTTGCCTGCAAAGAATAAGGAGCCAGATTCACGTTTCCGGATTTGGAAACCGCTGCTCTCAACTTCACAAAAGAAATAGTGCTGCTGTTTTTCAAACCTGCGATTGCCTCCGACAAAACGAAGGCAACGTTTGCTGCGGGATAAAAGAATGAACGATTTTGCTGGAGCAAACGACTATCCCAGTCATTGCGTGCGGTGAATTCTGCAAAAATCCAACTCTTAAAGTTAAATCCAATCGTTCCGTAAGCAGAAACAAGTCTGGACTGTATATCATAGTTATTACCGAAAACCGTAGTAGCTGAACTACCTAAATAAACAGGCACATTGGCGTCTCCACTGCGGACCGCCACATTATACAAACCGGGAACAACCAGGTTATTTCCGCCAACTGCCACATCTTTTGACACATTATCGCGAACCGATCCACCGAGTGTATACTTAAAGCCAAAATCGTTGGTAATGTCGTGTGCGCCGCCAATAAAGTAATCCAGATTAATCCTGGAAGTGGAGGATTGATCCGTGATAACGGAACCCAGCCTATTTGAATATTGCGTTGCATTCCGATTTGCCAATGTCCAGTCGGACACATTCACTGGCGCGTTGGTGCTTTTATTATTGTCAAATGACAGATTTGTACTTAAACGGACCGTTGCTTTTAACCAAGGCAAAAATTGATAATTCATGGTCACGTTACCCAGGAAATCATCTGTTCTGCCTTTTGTGCGAATATTTGCAATCAGCCAATATGGGTTGGTAGCATATTCGTTATAATAATTCTGAAACTGACCCCATTTGCTATTTAAATCTTTATAGGATAACAAAGGAATATTTGCGGCAGTTTGTTCTACAAGAAAGAATAAACCCCCGTCATAGGCTCCGGCAAACGTATTTTGAAATCCATTTTCATTTACAATATTATAGTTTGACTGAACATAGTTCAACCCATAGGCGACATTAAATTTGCCTACTGTTTTGCTTCCATTAAACCGGAAGCTTGTCCGGTGATTCTGATCATCCGGCACTAAACCATTAATTTTCGCATCCTCTGCACTGAGGAAAAAATCTTCACCCGAAACAGATACTGAATTTTGCACAGTTACACCGGTGTTCCAGAATTTCTGTCTGTCTTTCGAGTGTGCATTCGTATAGGGTCCTGACTGCCGTGTTCCGTCTTCAATCACGATACCGATTGGCTGAATTGACCCATCAAAGGCCGATCCGTACTGTTGATTCTCATACGGTATATGGAGGTAATTACCGTAATTATCCAGTAATTCACCACCACCTTGCCCAAATTGATTTTGAAGAGTCGGGAAGAATGAAACACGAGCCGCCTGTACGGTTGAGTTTAATGTTATCGTTGGTTTTTTTGTTCCTTTTTTAGTGGTCAGGATAATTACCCCGTTTACCGCATCCGGACCGTAGATGGCTGCGGAGGCAGCACTTTTCAGGATCGTTACATCCTGAACGTCATCTGGCGGAATAGAAGAAAGATATCCCAGCGGTGTCGGCGCACCGTCTACAACGAGCATCGGCTGGTTGTTACCCGTTAGGGAACGTATTCCACGGA
>JAYWCS010000349.1:0-10558 GCA_043780315.1 Bacteroidota bacterium
GAATTTGTTAGAAAGTGAAAAAAATCATTCCGCATTTTTAATTTCATTGCAACACAAATTAAAATCGAACAGCTATCCATCGGCTGCGTCTGCGATGAATGCTTTCCGTGGTATCCTGAAAAGATTTGATATTCGTTTAAACCTATTGGTGTTTTTTTTTCTGAACGCTTTTTCCCTCTGGGATTTACGTCAGATCATTGCTTTAACTGATTGGAAAAAGAAAAATAAACCACATTTGAACGACTGGTTTTCAGTGATCGCAGAAATGGAGGTAACCATTAGTCTGGCGTCTTTATTTCATAATCAACCGAACTGGGTTTTTCCTGCGGTAGACAATAATTTTTTTCAGTTCTCGGGGGAATCCATCGGTCACCCACTCATTCCCGTGGCCCATCGGATCACCAATGATTTCAACCTGAGTGGCACCGGAAAAATGGCGCTCATCACAGGTTCGAACATGGCTGGCAAAAGCACTTTTCTCCGGGCCCTGGGCATCAACGCCGTTTTGGCCCTGATGGGTGCTCCGGTTTGTGCCCGCCATATGAAAATGAGCGATCTGCAGCTGATCAGCAGCATGCGGGTGGCAGATAATTTATCGGAGAACACGTCTACCTTTTACGCCGAATTAAAAAAACTGGAATACATTATCGCGGCAGTGAACCGGAATGAAAAGGTTTTTATCCTGCTCGACGAAGTGCTGCGCGGAACAAATTCAGACGATCGTCATAAAGGTTCGCAGGCCCTGGTGAGACAATTACTGAAGAGTGGTGCGGTCGGAATTATGGCCACCCATGATACCGATCTGGCCCATACGGAAGCAGCCAATCCTTCAGTAACCAATTATTATTTTGAAGGTAAAATCGTGCAGGATGAACTCTATTTCGATTATAAAATTAAAAAAGGGGTTTGCGAAAGCCTCAACGCAAGCATCCTGATGAAAAAAATAGGTATTCATTTTCAGGATTAATATATTTACGTGACCCAAATAGAAGGACTCAATTACAAAAAATTCATGCCCCAAACTACCGTTAATCTGAGAACGTTTCGGAATCTGGTTTCCCGTAATAAAAAAAGACTGCGCGCATTTATAGCCCGTCTGGAAAAAAAACCGGTTGCCGCGGTGCACCTGATCACGCTGGAAGCGAATGAACTTTCCTGGGCCAAAACGGATTGCCTGGATTGCGCCAATTGCTGTAAGACGATGTCGCCCACCTATACACAAAAAGATATCAGCCGGATTTCAAAATTTCTGGGCATGACGAAAAAAGCGTTCATGGAAAAGTGGTTGTATAAAGACCGGACGGGCGACTGGATGAATAAAAAGCAGCCCTGTCAATTTCTCGATTTAAAAACAAACATGTGTGATATTTATTC
Source organism: Bacteroidota bacterium (assembly GCA_043780315.1). Lineage (GTDB taxonomy): Bacteria > Bacteroidota > Bacteroidia > Chitinophagales > Chitinophagaceae > Puia. The sequence goes on from JAYWCS010000349.1 coordinate 1,375, forward strand.
GGTGCGACCGCGCGATTGCGCCGGATTTCCACATCACAGTACCAAAAAAATAAAAGATTACGGCCACATGTTCAAACAAAATGTTGAATTTTGTCCGGCCACCTATCGTCTCGTTGAAATCATGCAGGAAGGCATTTCCGAAGGGAAATGGAATCTAAAATAAAATTATGTGGGCCGCTGAAAAAAAAGGTTTTAAAGCCTGGCTGCAGTTGGAAAAATCTCTTTCCGATCATTCAGTAGAAGCCTATCTGCGGGACATCGAAAAACTCACGCAGTTTTTAGATTTTGAACAACCCCAAATTTCGCTGGAAAATATCACTCTGAAAAATTTGCAGGCATTTATTAAATGGATCGGAACGATGGGCATGACGGCCAGTTCGCAATCCCGTATTATTTCAGGCATCCGTTCTTTTTTCAAGTACTGTTTACTGGAAAATATTCTTAAAAAGGATCCAAGCCTGTTACTGGAAACCCCGAAGCTTAAACGAACACTCCCGGATTTCCTCAGCGTTTCCGAAATCAACCAGATTGTGGAAGCCATCGACCTCAGCAAACCGGAAGGCGAAAGAAACCGCGCGATGCTGGAAACCCTTTACAGTTGCGGCCTGCGGGTATCTGAGCTCATTAACCTGCGTATCTCCGCCCTGTATCCCGAGCTGGGTTTTATAAAAGTGATCGGAAAGGGCGATAAAGAAAGATTGGTTCCGATTGGGGATACCGCATTAAAATTTATTCATCTTTACCGGGAACAAGTACGGGTGCATCAAAATATAAAAAAAGGAAATGAAGATATTGTTTTTCTGAACCGGCGGGGAGCCCACCTATCGAGGCAAATGATTTTTATTCTATTGAAGGAACTCGTTCGCCAGGCCGGCATCCATAAAACCGTATCCCCGCATACGTTCCGGCATTCCTTTGCAACCCACCTGGTGGAGGGAGGCGCCGACCTTCGGGCGGTGCAGGAGATGCTGGGACACGAAAGCATCACCACTACGGAGATCTATACCCATCTCGACCGTGCTTATCTGCGAGAGACCTTAGAGAAATTTCATCCCGCATTTCAATAATGTCAGACCTATTATTGCCGGACAATAATCAACAGGAACAATAGATCATCGGCAAAGGCGAAAATCAAAAGAATTTTTTTACAATGCCCAAAGCACCCTGCTTCCAGGGAACCCTGTGTGATATGCCAGTGCTCACCTGTTGAAAATGATGCATATTGGCAATATACCATTCGTAGTTGCGCAGTAAGGCATCCTTATTTGAAAATTTCGGTGCGTAACCCAAAACCTTTTCCGCTTTTTCTATTGAAACAAATGAATCCTTGGAAGCCGTTTCGTAAACCCAGGGATAAAGGGGTGATATATTCAGTTTGTTGAGAATTCGTAATACCCAGATCGCCGCGCCGGCCGGCACACCGGTAATCTTTTTACCAAATCCGGCTTTATCCAATACCGCCTGATAATCTTCTTTGATGGTTGAAAATATTTTTGCGCCCACATTAAATGTATCGTTTGCTTTTGCTGCATCAATGGTAGTCGATAAATAAATCGCTGCTGCGAAATCTTCCACATCCATGAGTTGATATTTATTATTACCGCTTCCCAGTACCGGAAAACCCTTTCCATCCTTTGCCCAATCGTAAAAGACACCAAAGACGCCTAGTCGCTCGGGACCGATAAAAGATTTCGGCCGGAAGATCACCACGGTGAGTCCTTTCTTTCTGAAATCGACACAAATTTCTTCTGCTTTTACTTTGCAGATTCCGTAATCTCCAATTCCATGCAAACGATCTTCCTCCACCAGGGGATGATGGTCCGGTACGCCATAAACCGCGGTCGAAGAAATATGAACCACCCGTTGAATGTGGTGATCTAATGCAGACTGCAATACATTTTTGGTACCTTCCAGATCTGTTGAATAAATATCTTCTTTTTTATACAGGGGCAACGCCGCCGCGGTATGAATCACAAAATCCACGCCCTTCATGGCCCGGTCAACCGTCGCCCGGTCGCGGATGTCGCCTTTAATCTCCGTGATTCGGTCTTTTTCCGGGTAATCAAAATCAGCGATATCCAGTGAAACGACCCCATGGCCACGTTCCAACAGATAACGCGTCATGTTAATGCCTAGAAAACCAGCGCCCCCTGTAATAAGATATGTGCTCATATGATCTGGTTATTAATGTTTTACATAGTTAAAGATACACTAAGATACTCCATAATGAAAAGAATACAAATTCGGGGAAGGAATACTGGCAAGGTTGTTGGATTTTATAATTTTTATTCTTACACCTTTTATTCTGAAACCAAAAAAAAATCATTCGATATGAGCTTACAAAGACTTTTTACTGCGACCCTGTCGGGAATTGTGATCGGCATATTAATAGCACCTGCCAAAGGAACAGAAACCAGGCAGAAATGGACGAATTCAGTTGACAGTCTTAAAGACAAAATACGACGTATGCGCGGCACGACGATAGACGAACTCAATGAACTGCATGAAGTCTTTGAACATGAGGTGGCGGGATTGCGGGAAGATATGCGGGAAAAAGTGCTACGCCTGATTGAAGCGAGTAAAAAAAGCTACAATCATGTAAAAGCCGAATCGCTTTCTTAAAAAAAAGTAGCAAAATAAAACGTGGTAAGTAAGTAAGTAATATTCCCTGTTGGTCAACCTCCAATCTGCGTCGTTGTATGTCGAAACCTTTCAATGATATTGCTCAATAAGATTACTCCCAACGCGCCGATCGCGTTAAGCCAGAGAAAACTTATGTGCAGGATTTCTTTTTGATTGAGCACATGAATGCTGATCACGCAGATTTCAATGAATACCGCGCTGATAAAAACAGCGCTGGCGCCCACTTTTTTAACATAAAAAGCAACCAGGAAGATACCCAGAATTACCCCATAAAATAAGGATCCTAATACATTGACGGCTTCGATTAAACTGTTTCCAATATTGTAAGCAAGTTGCGCAATCACTACACAAAAAACGCCCCAAACGAGTGTATACAGCTGGGAATATTGAAACTCTTTTTTTTCACCCAGTGGTTTTTTTACCCATCGTTTGTGCAAATCGTTGATGGTGGAGGAGGATAGCGCATTCAAAGAGGCCGCCACGGACCCCCAGGCAGATAGAAAAATGACTGCAATCAGCAAACCAACGAGCCCCTTGGGTAGATGGTCGACCACAAAACGAAGAAAAATATAATTGGTATCGTTCGCTTCCCCTTTAACATCTTTGTCTTTCAGCCAACGTTGAATCGTTGCCCGGAGATCCGCTTGTTTTTTCTGTGCATACTGCATCGTGAGTCCTTCCCGCATGCGGTTCTCCGTTTTTCCATCCGCTGTCGGATTCATTTGCGCAATTTTTAGTGCCTGCAACTGATCGTATTCCCTCGTCACTATTTTCAGTGAGTCGGCATACTTGGTTTTACTCAGGAGATCCAACTGGGTCTGGTTGAAAAATAGCGGCTCTTTCGCAAACTGATAATAAGAAAAGATGAGCACCCCCAGTAAAAGAATTCCGAACTGCATAGGAATTTTCACCAGGCCGTTCAGCAACAGACTGATTTTACTTTCCCGTGTTGACTTTGCCGTGAGGTATCGCCCGACCTGCGATTGATCAGTGCCGAAATAGGATAACTGTAAAAAAAATCCGCCGATGATCCCGCTCCAAATATTGTAACGGTCGTTCCACTGAAATCCTTTTTCTGTCGTTCCGGAAGTAATCACATTCAGTTTTCCTGCTTTGCCCCCGATATGGAGGGCGTCAGACAAACCGATATGGGCAGGCAACAAATGAACCACGGTATAACCGACAATCCCCATCCCTGCGATAATTATGATGAATTGTATTTGTTGAGTGTAAGCAACTGCCCGGGCGCCGCCGGTTACAGTATAAATGATGAGCAATCCGCCCATGAGCATGTTGGTCCATAAAATATCCCATCCAAGTAAAGATGAAAGAATGATGGAAGGAGCAGAAATACTAATTCCCGTGGAGAGTCCTCTTTGCAACAAGAAAAGCAGTGAAGTAAATGTTCTTGTTTTACCGTCGAATCTTTTTTCCAGGAACTCGTAGGCTGTAAACAGTTTCAGTTTATGAAAAACGGGCACGAAGGTTATACATAGTACGACCATCGCGAGTGGCAGTCCGAAATAGTACTGAACAAAACGCATTCCATCGGTATATGCCTGGCCGGGCGCCGACAAAAATGTCACCGCACTGGCCTGGGTACCCATAATACCAAGTAGGATCAGGTACCAGGAAGACGACCGGTTAAGGAGAAAATAGCTCTCCAGATTTTTTTCCGACCGGCTCTTATACAAACCATATAAAATAATGGCGACCAGTGTGACAATGAGAACGATCCAGTCGATTACACTCATGAAAAATGATTGGTAAACAGGTAGAATAACAAAATCAGCAGAAAAAGAAAGCCAATGACGAGCACATACCATGCCGTCCAGGTTTTAAATAACGGGGGCTTTTCTTCCGGAGGTAATTTCATATCATTTTTTTGAGTTGCCCCGGCTGGCCATCAGCATCGCTGCGATAATTCCCAATATCAACCCGAACAATAATCCCACGGTTACTTTCTTGACCAGTCTGCCCACCACGATTCCGGTTACAATAGCTATTACAAAAGCGATGTCTCTTCGTTTAAGCATGTCCATTATTTACTGCTATTTGTTTGCAGGGCGATGAGGTTTGCCAGCAACCGGTACGCTCCGGGTACTCCTGCGGGCAGTTCCCTGAAAAAAACCAGTCCGGTATACGCGAAATTACCTTTTCCATAAGAGCCAATGAGGAGACTTCCGGATTGGTCTTGCGTTTCACCAGAATCTTTCATAGAAAAGATAGCCTGATATTTCGGATCCGGATGAGATGCAAAGTATATCCCGCGCTCCTGGACCCATCCCTGAAAATCATTTTCTGTAATCTCATTCGGAAAATGAAGCACCGGATGGGCCGGTTGAAGAAAATGCACGGCTGCATCTTCTTCGGTCACGCGGGTATTGGAAATACCAAATGGATAGGGCCCGATGCCGGTTTCATCTTCGCCGAGGTTGCGGTTATATTGAACAATGAGGTTGCCGCCGTTTTTGATATATTCCATCAGCACCGCATGTTTACTTGCTAGCCAGTCGTGCACATCGAAAGCCCGCACACCGGTGATCACAGCATCAAGCCCCTGCAATCCGGCTGCGGAAATCGCACTCTCCCGGAGTTTGACAACGGAATATCCCATCGCCGTCAGGGCATCCGGAACCTTATCGCCTGCCCCTTCAATATAGCCGATACGGGTACCGCGGATTTTCAGATTAACGGAAACCAGTGTGGCTTTTGCTGGTTTAAAATAGTCTATGCGCGGAATATGTTCGTAAAAAATAGTTCTGCATTGTAACAATGTGTCGGTTATGAGATTCTTTATCTGTGTTGCCCAAATACCCGCGCGGAGGTCCTGATTTTCATTTGACTTCAATAGAAAATCATGATTAGACGATGTTGCTCCCTTGCTGGTAATTTCAAACTGCGGAACGGATGTCAACGATATCTCTGACGCGGAAGGCGTCGTTGTTTCCATACCCTCTTCCGTTGCTGATTTTATTTGCCGTTTTATTTCCAGCTTTTTTTCCGTGTCTTTATTGAAAACCAGCAATTCCGGATCCAGCGAGGCCATCAAATAGGGAACGATACAGAAGGGCTCGTATAATTCTCCCCGAACTGGCTCGGTATATTGATACATAACAGGCCTGCGCAGGATCACCGATTCTCCCAACAAATTTATTTTAAAAACGGCTTCCAGTGTGGCCGGATTCTGTGGCAGACCAATCAGCATTTGATCATGCACGTTATAAGAGCCGGGCGACATGGGGTCGATAAGCCAGTAGGGTTGCGAGATGGGCAGGTTACGAAGTGAAACTGTTCGAACCAGGGAATAATTAAAGCCTGGCTTGAGTTCCATTTTCCAACTGGTATCCTGTTGATTGATACTCAATCCCAGCAGGGAGATGGCAACGGATGAACGGTTCAGAACCCGAACGGTCACGGAAATCGTTTGATTTTGCAAGCCATACGCCTGGTTAACCGTTGCGTCCAGCCATAGTCCGGTACAGGCCTGAATTAATTCCAGGGTTTCGGCCATTTTCTTCTCCCGCCAGTAACCCGGTGGGAGGTCTTTTATTTTTTTATAGACTTTCACGAGGGCTTTCAATGATTGAATGGGCGCCGACGCATCATAATCCACGATCATCTGATGAATCATCCCGCCGATGGTGTTACCGCCGGAAATTCGGTTCCAGGAACAATCGACCTGCTGCATGAGCGCGCTATCTGCTTTTTCTCCTGCTGTCAAAGAAAAATATTCTGTTGAATTTCCGCGGGAATGCGGTACGCCAAATCCCTGCGAGCGATGCTGGCTGCGGCTGTCGGCTGCCACTTCTCCATAACTTTTGCCGACGAGCGGATTGAAACCACCAACTTCAATCTTTAGTTGGTCGTCTCGGGTGGTATTGACGGATCCGAAATTATAATTATTCCAGAACAATCTCCTGGCCTGCCAGGGCTGAACACCGAAAGCAAATTGTTCCGGAAATTGTTTTGGATCTGCCGCGGCTGCAAAGGCCATTCTGGCGAGTATGGAAGAAGCAGAATGTTGTCCGTGCCCGGCCCGTTTATCTTCCGGAAAGCGGGTAATAATAATATCGGGTTGAAATTTTCGGATGATCCAGACCACATCACTGAGTATTTTTTGCTGACCCCATAAATGAAGGGATTCTGTGGTAGTTTTTGAAAACCCAAAATCATACGCGCGCGAAAAAAACTGTTCCGCTCCATCCACCCGGCGGGCCGCTAGCAGCTCCTGTGTTCTGATCAGTCCGAGCTCAATGCCCTGTTCATCCCCGATCAGATTTTGACCGCCGTCCCCGCGGGTGAGAGATAGATATCCGGTTCTATACAATTTATCGGTAGATAGCCAGGCCAGCAGCCGGGTATTTTCATCGTCCGGATGAGCGGCGATATATAAAACAGAACCCAGCACCTGCAATTTTTTTAACCGCAGCAGAATATCTGCCGAGTTCATCGTTTCCTGATTTTGAGCATCGGCGGGGTGCACGAACAGCATTAATAATAAACATGCAGTGATTAGTTGTTTCATCCGGAATACGACCCTTTTGTTCTCGCCAAATTAATGAATCCCCGATAAAGGTCGTCCGTTATTATATTGGCGGCAGACCGTATCCTCCACTTCATTAATTTTACATACTTTTTAATTCCTCTTCATGATTCATATTCGAACGGTTGGAACTGTACTCCTTCTCCTATGTTGTTTTTGGTATTCCGATGTTCATGCACAACCGCCGTCTGCTTTTAACTACGTTGCGACAAAACGGATAGCGTGCCGCAACGGGGCCGTGGTGTCGGCGCATCCGCTGGCCAATATGGCTGGTATCAGCATGCTGCATCAGGGCGGAAATGCCATCGACGCGGCCATTGCAACCCAGCTGACGCTGGCCGTTGTATATCCGGGGGCAGGCAATCTGGGCGGCGGAGGCTTTATGGTATGCCGCTTGGCGAATGGAAAAACGATAGCCATTGATTTCAGGGAAAAAGCACCTGCCGGTGCAGGCCGCAATATGTATCTGGATGCTAAAGGCGAGCCAATGGCGGGTAAAAGCGAAGACGGTCACCTGGCTGTCGGTGTACCCGGATCTGTAGCGGGCATCTTTGCCTATCTGAAATACGCCCGACTTCCATTTAAAAAATTAATTCAACCGGCTATTGAGCTGGCTGAAAAAGGATTTGCGATCACGGCCGCGGAATCTGCGGACCTCAATAGCACACAGAATGATTTTAAAAAATTAAATACCGTATTGCCTGTATTCGTAAAATCCGGAGGCTGGCATGCGGGCGATACGCTGGTTCAGCAGGACCTCGCAAAAACACTCCGGTTGATTCGCGACAGCGGAGCCAAAGGTTTTTATGAAGGAGAAACGGCACGGTTAATCGTCGAAGAAATGCAACGCGGGAAAGGTTTGATAACCTATGATGATCTGAAAAATTACACGGCAAAAGAACGGGAGCCCGTCGTGTTCTCTTATAAAAAAGACTATACGATGATTACAATGCCCTTACCCAGCAGCGGTGGAATTTTACTCACACAGATGATGCGGATGGTAGAGGATCAGGATCTGAAGGCCTATGGTTTTGAAACGGTCAAATCCGTTCATTTGATGGCAGAAGTGGAACGTCTCGCCTACGCGGATCGCGCGAAATGGATGGGCGATGCTGATTTTTTTAAAGTACCTGTCCGCACGCTGATTAGCTATCCGTATCTGTACGGCCGAATGGAAAATTTCAATCCGGATTCTGCCGGAAATAGTAATAAAATAAATGCGGGCCGGATACCGGAAAGTGAAGAGACAACTCATTTTGACAGTTACGACCGGGAGGGGAACTGTGTTTCGATCACGACCACACTCAACGGTGGATATGGAAGTCGTACCGTCGTTGCCGGAGCTGGATTTTTACTGAATAATGAAATGGATGACTTCAGTATCAAACCTGGCGTTCCCAATATGTATGGTGCCGTGGGCGGGGAAGCCAATGCCATCGCCCCGGGTAAAAGAATGCTGAGTTCCATGACACCGACCATCGTATTATTCAAAGACAAACCATTTCTTGTTTTAGGCACCCCTGGCGGGACCACCATCGTTACATCTGTTTTTCAGACCCTGATCGATATCATCGAGCTTGGAATGACCACCACCGATGCGGTGAACAAACCAAAGTTCCATCATCAGTGGTTACCCGATACCCTGTATGTGGAAAAAGGATTCGCATTACCTGTTCGCGCGCAGTTACAAAAAATGGGATATAACGTACAGGAACGGGAAGACATCGGCCGCACCGAGGTGATCCGCGTCTTCACTTCCGGCAATATCGAAGCCGTGGCGGACTCCCGCGGCGATGATGATGCACAGGGTTATTGAGAGATCCGGCCGAGATTAGCCTTCAGCCCAAAATAGGCTTTATAGCATGCTTTTTGTACTTTAGCCAATCTCTAATCATCGTATCTGAAAAAAGCCGGTAAAATAGTTCGCAGGACGCTGCTCACACTGCTCCTTCTCCTGGTTTTCCTATGGGGTATCATTCATACACACCCGGTTCA